>JBEEGD010000376.1:0-5321 GCA_041166685.1 Acidimicrobiaceae bacterium
TGCTCGCGCTCGCACCGTTCGAAGGGCCCGAGGTCGATGCGGCCCTGGACCGGGCCAAGACCGATCGTGACTGGCAGGTTCGCCAGGCGGCTGAGGACCTGCTCAGCTAGTCACCATGGCCGACGATCACGCGGGATGGGTGGAGCGCGATGCCGGTGTGGTGTGGCACGGCTTCACGCAGATGTCGTGTTACGCCGACAACGCGCCGATCATCATCGAACGAGCCGAGGGCCGCGACCTCATCGACGTCGATGGCCATCGTTACCTCGATGCCATCTCCTCGCTATGGGTCAACACGCTAGGACACCACGTCTCCGAGCTCGACGACGCGCTCCGTGCCCAGATCGATCGCGTCGCGCACTCCACGTTGCTGGGCAACGGGAACCGCATCACAATCGAGCTGGCCGAGGCACTCGCTGCCGTCGTGCCGGTCGACGATCCGCATTTCCTCTTCGCATCGGATGGCGCCGCTGCCGTCGAGCAGGCGCTCAAGATCGCGTTCCAGTTCTGGACGAACGGAGGTGTGAGCGGCCGCACGTCATACCTCGCGTTCGGAGGCGCCTATCACGGCGACACCCTCGGTTCGCTGGCCGTAGGTGATGGCGGCTTCGGGACGACCGTGTTCGATCCGCTCCGCTTCCCGGTACGGCGCGTCGCGAGCGGCGACACCGCCGCAGCGGTGGCAGCGATCGAGCAGCACGCCGGCGAATTGGCGGCGGTGGTCCTCGAGCCGTTGGTGCAAGGCGCGTCGGGCATGGTGCTCAACGAGCCGTCGTTCGTGCGCGCCGTCGCCGATGCCTGCAAACGTCACGACGTGCTGCTCGTGTGCGACGAGGTCGCCACTGGCTTCGGGCGCACCGGCACGCTGTTCGCCGTCGAGCAATGTGGTGTGCGTCCCGATCTGCTCTGTCTCGGCAAGGGGCTCACGGGTGGCTACCTGGCGATGGCGGCCACGGTGGCATCTCGCCGCGTGTACGACGCCTTCCTCGGGCCTGATCTCTCCGAGTACACGCTGTACCACGGTCACTCCTTCAGTGGGAACGCACTCGCCGCGGCGGTTGCGCTTCGTCACCTGCAGCTGTTCGACGAATGGAACGTCCTCGACAACGTGCGGGCACGCAGCGAACAACTCCGCTCGCGGCTCTCGACCCAGGTCGCGCCACTGCAGGCGGTGAAGGACATCCGCCAACTCGGTCTCATGACCGGCATCGAGCTGGCCCCGCCCGAGGATGGCCTGCGCTGGGGGCGGCGAGTGTCCGCCGCGTGCGTTCGTGGCGGCGTCCTCATCCGTCCCCTCGGTGACGTGATCGTGCTCATGCCGCCACTGACGATCACGGCCGACGAAATCGAGCGGATTGTCGACACCGTCTCAGCGGCCATTGAGGAGGTGACCGTCTCGTGACGGAGGGATGGCAGACTCGGGTCGCGGCGCGAAACCGCGCGATCGCCGACGCTGGGCAGTGGCGCACAATTCGCACGCTCGACGGCCCCGGGCCGCACTTCACCCTCGACGACGGCCGCGCGATCGTTTCGTTCGCGTCGAACGACTACCTCGGCCTCTCCCAGCACCCGGCGGTCGCGAAGGCCGCGGCGGAGGCGCTCCAGCAGTGGGGCACTGGGTCGGGCTCGGCCCGGTTGATCGTCGGATCCCGTCCCGTGCATCGAGAGTTGGAAGCCGAGCTCGCGGCGTGGAAGGGCGCAGAGGCCGCGCTCCTCTTCCCTACTGGCTTCGCCGCCAACCTGGCGGTGCTCACGACGTTCGCCACCGACGGCGTGCTCGTGGTGAGCGATGAGCTCAACCACGCCTCGATCATCGACGGCTGCCGCCTGTCCCGCGGTCACGTCGAGATCGCCCGCCATCGCGACGTCGAGCACGTGGACGCGTTGCTGGCCGCGCACGGCGGACCCGCGATCGTGGTGACCGACACCGTGTTCTCCATGGACGGCGACGAAGCGCCGATCGAACCAGTGCTCGCGGTGTGCCGTCGGCACGACGCATTGCTCGTCGTCGATGAAGCGCACGCAGTGCTCGGCCCTCGCGTGCCGGAGTTCCCAAACGTGCTTCGCGTCGGCACGCTCTCGAAGACCCTCGGCTCGCTCGGCGGCTTCGTCACCGGGCCCCGAGCTTTCGTTGACCTGATGGTCAACGCGGCTCGACCGTTCATCTTCACCACGGCGCCGACGCCTGCAGACAGCGCGGCTGCGCTGGCCGCGCTGCGCGTGCTGCGCTCTGGCGAAGGCGACGCGCTCGTTCTTCGGCTGCGGGGCCACGTCGAGCGGGTGGCGCCCGGTCATCCATCGCCCATCGTGCCGATCGTGTTGGGCGACGAGCAGCGGGCGATCGACGCGTCGACCGCACTGCTCGAGCAGCATGGTCTCCTGGTTCCGGCCATCCGTCCGCCCACCGTCGCTCCGGGAACATCTCGACTGCGGATCGCCCTGTCGGCTGCGCACAGCGACGACGAGGTTGACCGACTGGCCAAGGCCCTCGTCGAGTTGTGACGCTCGTCGTCTGCGCGGGCACCGGTACCGAGGTCGGCAAGACGTGGGTTGGCGCGTCAGTGTTGTCGACCTTGGTCGGTCGTGGCGTGATCGTCGCCGCCCGCAAGCCGGCGCAGTCGTTCGACCGCGGTGACGCCGGACCAACTGACGCGGATGTGCTCGCGGCCGCGACCGGGGAGCATCCGCACGACGTCTGTCCTCTGCATCGGTCGTATCCGGTCGCCATGGCTCCGCCGATGGCTGCGGCCGTCCTCGAGCGCGAGGCATTCACGGTCGATGACTTGATCTTCGAGCTGCGGTGGCCTTCGCCCTCGCCCGGAGTGCGGTGGGTCGAGACGGTGGGAGGGGTGAGATCGCCAATCGCATTCGACGGCGACAGTGCTGACCTGTGCGCGGCGCTCGAACCCGACCTCGTGGTGCTCGTCGCCGACGCCGGACTCGGCACAATCAATTCGGTGCGAGTCTCCGCACCCGCACTCGCGGGCTCGCCCCTGATCGTGTACCTCAACCGGTACGACGAGTCCGACGAACTCCACACGTTGAACCGTGCGTGGCTCACGGATCGCGATGCGTTCGACACGGCGACGACTCCACAAGAGCTCGCAACCCGCATCAGCGTGTGATGGCCGGACGCGGGGTGATCTTCGTGAACCCGAACTCGGGTGGAGGCAACGACCTCGACGAGTTCACCGCGAAGTTCGAGGGCCATGAGGTGCTCGAGTGCGAACCCGATGATCTGGAAGATCGGCTTCGCAAAACACTCGCGGCACACGCCGACGTCTCGTTCGTCGGCATCGCCGGTGGAGACGGTTCGATCCGGTGCGCGGTCGAGGTCCTTCTGGACGTGTCGCCGTCGACCCCGTTGCTCGCGGTGCCGGCGGGCACGCGCAACCACTTCGCCCGCGACCTGGGCATCGAGACGATCGACGACGCCGTCGAAGCGGCCAACGCAGGGCGCGGCCGGACCGTCGATGTAGCCAAGGTCAATGGTGCGCACTTCGTCAACAACTCGAGCGTCGGCGTGTATCCCCGCCTCGTCGCGCATCGAGAAGCCCGCGAATCGACCCTTCCGAAGGGGCTGGCTGCGATCGTGGCGGCGTGGCATCAAGCGCGGTTCGGCCGGCGCCTCGTCGTGAGCGTCGACGGCACGCCCGCCGTCGCCTGGGCGGTGTTCGTCGGCAACAACTGCTACGGCGAATCGCTGCGCGAGCTCACGGGACGCGAACGAATCGACGAAGGGGTGCTCGACGTCCGCATCGCCCACGCCGACCGTCGCCTGTCCCGATTACGAATCGCAGGAGCCGTGCTCTTCGGTCGCGTGGAGCGGTCGCCGTTGATCGACCGGCGACGCTGCTCGACCGTCCAACTCGAGCTGAGCCATCGAGTCGAGGTGGCGCTCGACGGCGAGGTCACCCCGATGAACGCGCCGCTCGCCTATCGATCGGTGCCCGGCGCGCTGACGGTCTTGGTCAGCGGCGAGCGCCCATGAACATGCTTTTCAAGCGGTCGTAGTTCTCGATCACGCGTCCGGCGCCGAGCACCACGCACTCGAGGGGCGCATCGACGAGATGCACCGGGATCTCGGTCTCTTCGGAGATGCGAAGGTCGAAGCCGCGCAACAGCGCACCGCCCCCGACGAGATACATGCCGCGGACGATGAGGTCCTGCGCCAGCTCGGGCGGCGCCTGGCCGAGGCAGGCGATCACGGAGTCGACGACCGCGGCCACCTGCTCGTCGATCGCCTCGCGGGTTTCCTCCGGCGAGAGGATCACGGTTTTCGGCAATCCGCTCATCAGGTCGCGGCCCCGCACCTCGGCCTTGAATTCGTCGAGGGTCGGGTAGGCCGAGCCGATCGCGACCTTGATCTCCTCCGCCGTGCGCTCGCCGACGGCGATGCCGTACTCGCGGCGTACATACGTCTGGATGGCGGCGTCGATGTCGAACGAACCGACGCGCACGGCTTGCAGCGCGACGATGCCGCCCAGCGAGATGAGCGCGGTTTCCGACGTGCCACCACCGACGTCGATCACCATGTTGCCGACGGGCTCGTTGATCGGCAGCCCGGCACCGATTGCCGCCGCCATGGGCTGCTCGATCAGTTGCGCGTCGGCCGCACCCGCGCGGCGAGCCGCCTCCGTCACCGCGCGCCGCTCGACCTCGGTGATGGCCGACGGCACGCAGATCACAACGCGGGGGCGGTTGAAACGATTGACGCCAACGCGTTGCAACAGGAGCCGGATCATGCGCTGCGTGATGTCGAAGTCGGTGATCGCGCCGCCGCGCAGCGGACGCACGGCCACGATGTAGCCGGGCGTGCGCCCGATCATCTGCCACGCCTCATGACCCATCGCCAACACATCACCGGTGCGGCTGTTCAGCGCGATGACCGACGGCTCGTTGAGGACGATGCCCCTGCCCTTGGCGTACACCAGAGTGTTGGCCGTCCCGAGGTCGATGGCGAGGTCGCGGGCCAGGACTAACGCTCCTTGGCTTGGTCCTGCGGCGACAGGGCGTCCATCTCGCGTTTGAAGGTGTCGATGCTCGACCGCAACGAGGTGGGCTTGCGGGCCCGCAGCCACAACACCATCGATCCCAACAGGCTGATCACCAGCGCGACGAGAAGGAACGCGATCGGGCTCACCGGTCGGCCACGCCCGAGACCGCGCCGGCGTCGGTCACGTGTTGCGCTTCGAGCGCCCACTCGTCGCCGCCAGCCCACCGCTCTCGTTTCCAGATGGGCGCCGTGGCCTTCAGCGCATCGATGCCGAAACGGGCGCCTTCGAATGCATCTCCTCGATGCGGCGCGGACACGACGACCA
>JBEEGD010000377.1:0-2731 GCA_041166685.1 Acidimicrobiaceae bacterium
GGCTCGTCGAGATCGTCGTAGAACACCTCGAGCGCTTGCGCGCGCAGGAACCCCGGTGGCGGCGCGTCGAGCGCGCGCAGTGCTCCGACCGTCAACCAGATGTGGCTGATACGTCCCGGTCCGGTGACGTCGACGAGGACGACGCGCTCACCGGGAGCGAGGAGGCGGTTCGGCGCACCCTTGCGCCCGTTGCGAGCGGTGCCGCCGGCGCCGCGTTCGCCCGTCGGGTTCTCGAACGTGACCGCCCGACTCTCGTGACCCAGCAACAGGTCCGCCGGGTCGAATGCCGTCACGCGTGAAAGGCCAGTTGCAGGCCCGGGCGCGGCCAGTCCGTCGCGACCAGACGACCGAACGCCGAGCACGTGATGTACGCGGTGCTGAAGCCCTCGCCGCCGAAGCAGATGTTCGTCGTGATCGGATCGTCGGTAGCGAGATGCTCGACCGTCGCGCCGTCCGGCGAGATCGACGTGATACCGCCGTTCACCAACGTGGCGATGTTCACCCAACCGTCGCCGTCGACGCCGAGCGAGTCGAACAGCTGGAACCCCGGCAGTCCGACGAGCAATTCCCCACCGTTCGGCCCGAGCGGATTCGCGCCTTCGACGACACCGGGCTCGGGCACGTTCCACGCCCACGCTCGGCCCGTGTGCGTTTCGGCGACGTAGAGACGATCGCCGTCCGGTGAGAGCCCGATGCCGTTGGGCGCGTCGAGCGGGAAGATCACCTCGCTGATCGACGACCCGTCGGGCTGCGCGTAGTAGATGCCGGTGCGGTCGCTCGTGCGTCCGTGGCGCACCCCGTGGTCGGTGAACCAGAAGCCGCCGGCGGTGTCGAACACGATGTCGTTGGGGGCGCGCAAGGGGTTCCCGTCGCATTCCTCGTACAGCGTTGACACTTCGCCCGTACCGAGCTCGACTCGCTGGATCGACCCATGGCCGGGATACGACGGTGGGGGCGGTCCGGGGAACGTCATGCCCCCGAACTCCTGGAACTCGAAGCAGCCGCCGTTGTTGCAGATGTAGATCGCGCCGTCGGGCCCGACGGCCGCGCCGTTCGGTCCCCCGCCACAGTCGGCGATGACGTCGACGGTTCCCATCTCGACATAGACACGACTCAACGTGCCCCGCTTGATCTCGACGAGCACGACGCTGCCGTCGTCCATCGCGATCGGACCTTCCGGGAACTGCAACCCGCTGACGATCTCTCGCAACTCAGCCATGGCCGAGTTGCTTAGCAGGTCAGCTCGGGATCTGGTCGAGCTCGTCGGGAGTCATCAGGACATCGCGGGCCTTGGACCCGGTGGACGGGCCGACGATGCCGCGCTGCTCGAGGAGGTCCATGAGCCGGCCGGCGCGCGCGAAGCCGACGCGCAGCTTGCGCTGCAGCATCGACGTCGAGCCCAGCTGCGACCGAACGATGAGCTCCATCGCCTGGGCGAGGAGATCGTCGTCGTCACCGTCGCCGTTGCCGGCCGTGCCTCCGTGGGCGCCCGCCGCCTCGTCGGTGCCCTGCACCTGGGCGTCGTACCGCACGTCCGGCGCTTGACGCCGCCATTGGCCGACGACCTTGCGCACTTCGTCCTCACCGACCCACGAGCCCTGGATGCGGTTGGGTGCACCTGAGGCGGGACCGAGGAGCAACATGTCGCCCTTGCCGATGAGCCGCTCGGCGCCGGCCTGATCGAGGATCACGCGGCTGTCGGTGACGGACGAGACCGCGAACGCGAGGCGGGCGGGGATGTTCGCCTTGATCACACCGGTGATCACGTTGACCGACGGACGCTGTGTCGCGATGACGAGGTGGATACCGACGGCGCGCGCCATCTGGGCGATGCGGCAGATGGAATCCTCGACGTCGCGGGCGGCGACCATCATGAGGTCCGACAGCTCGTCGATCACGATCAAGATGAATGGCAACCGCGGGAACTCGCGCTCCACGCCCGGCTCGGGAACGATCTCGCCGCGATCGAATGCGGCGTTGTACCCGGTGATGTCGCGGAAACCGACCTCGGCGAGCAGGTCGTAGCGGCGCTCCATCTCGCGAACCGCCCACGACAGCGCGTTGGCTGCCTTCTTCGGATTGGTCACGACCTGGGTGAGCAGGTGCGGCAGCCGGTCGTACTGACCCATCTCGACGCGCTTGGGGTCGACCAGGATCATGCGCAGCTGATCGGGAGTCGAACGCATGAGCATCGACGTGATGATCGAGTTGAGGCAGCTCGACTTGCCGGCACCAGTGGCCCCGGCGATGAGGAGGTGCGGCATCGTCGCCAGGTTCATCAGCACGGACTTGCCGTTGATGTCGCGGCCGACGGCGGCCTCGAGCGGGTGCTGCGCCCGTTTCGCCTCGGGTGAGGCGAGGATGTCGCCGAGGAACACGACCTCGCGCTGCGAGTTCGGAACCTCGACGCCGATGGCTTGCCGTCCGGGGATCGGAGCGAGGATGCGCACGTCGGGCGATGCCATGGCGTAGGCGATGTCCTTGTGCAGGCTGGTGACCCTCGCGACCTTCACCCCGGGCGCGAGCTCGAGCTCGTACCGCGTGACCGATGGACCCACGACCATGCCGACGAGCCGAGTCTCGACGCCGTGCTGCATCAGCGCGGCCTCGAGCAGCCGTCCACGCTCCTCGACGGCGCGCCGGTCGACCTCTTGCGCGCGTGCCCGCTCGAGCAGCGACAGCGGCGGCAGCTTCCACGCCGAGCCCTTTGCGGCAGGGCCGAGCTCGAGGT
>JBEEGD010000378.1:0-7986 GCA_041166685.1 Acidimicrobiaceae bacterium
CGGAAGTGGGCGGAGTCGACGCCGTTCTCCGCCATCTCCTGCCACGTGGTCTCGATCTCGTACGACGTGCGGATGTCGGTCGACCAGTCAGGATCGTCGTTGAACTCGGGAACCAGCGGGACGTCCCACATCGGAGCGACCGCGTCGTCCGGGTGATACCAGGCGTACACGAGGCCGTTGCGTTCAAGGACGGGGAACGCCCGGATCCGCGCCTTGCCATTCGTGCGATCGCTGTACGGGATCTCGGTGTTGCGTCCGTCGGCGTCGTACTTCCACCCGTGGAACGGGCAGACGATCTCACAGCCGTCGACTGAGCCGCCATGGCCGAGATGGGCGCCCAGGTGCGGGCAGAACGCATCCATCACGTGCGCGTCGCCCGTCTCGTCGCGCCACCCGACCAGGTGGCGACCCCAGTAGTACAGCGGTCGCGGTCGATTGGTGATCTCGTCGGGGTAGCCGACGCAGAACCACCCGAAGGGGATCGGGAACGGGAAGCGGTCCGTCTCGCTCACAGCTTGAACACCCTCGTGGCGTTCTCGTGCAGGAACTTTGGCCATACGTGATCGCGGAACGGGACATCTTGCATGTCCTTGAAGATGCGCTCCAGCGAGAGGCCCATGGGGAAGTAGCCGGCGTACATCACTTTGTCGGTGCCGCGCGTATTGGCGAAGTCGATGATCTTCTTTGGGTAGTACTTCGGCGAAAACGCGCTCGTGGAGTAGTAGAGGTTCGGCCACTTGAGCATGAGCTTCACCGCGAGTGCGTCCCACGGTTCGGCACCGTGGCGCATCACGATGCGCAGCTCGGGGAAGAACCAACACACCTCATCGAGCAGTTCGGTCTTCTGACACAGCATCGGCAGTCGCGGACCGGGCACCCCAGTCGTGATGCAGATGGGGATGTCGAGCTCGATGCACTTCGCGTACAGCGGGTAGAACTTCTTGTCGTTGATCGGCACTTGCGGGAGCATCCCCGCGGGGAACGCGGTGGCCGCCTTGATCCCGAACTCCTCGTAGGCGCGCACGAGATCGCGCACACCCTGCATCCCGCGGTTCGGATCGACCTCGTAGCTCGCAAAGAAACGATCCGGGTGCTCCTTGAGCGCGCGAACCGACTCGTTGCGTTCGACGTCGGCGCGGCCGCCGATACCGAGCATCGCCTTCTCGATGTTGAAGTGATCCATCTCGTCGAGGACGACACTGATGGCGTCGGCCTCCTCGTCGATGTCCCTCGGCACGTTCTTGAACATGTATTGCGCGGGGAATTCCATGTCCTTGGACTCCTCGTCCATGAACCCCTTGCGCATGAACCCGTACCAGTCCTTCTTGTGCCCTTCGGGTAGCCCCATCATGAGGTCGATGACGGGCACGTCCGTGGGCATCGGCATGCCCGCAAGAATAGAACACGTTCTAGTTTCTCGCCAGCACTCGCAGCTGCCCACTAGAACGGCCTCGTGAAATTGGGACTGATGGTCGGGTACTGGAACAACGCCGGTCCGCCGGCCGGAGTGATCGAGTCGATCAAGGAGGCAGAGAAACTCGGCTTCGACTCGATGTGGACCGCGGAGGCCTACGGCTCCGATGCGTTCACCCCGCTCGCGTGGTGGGGCTCAGAGACCTCGCGCATCAAGCTCGGCACCTCGGTCGTGCAGGTGTCGGCCCGCACGCCTGCGTCGACCGCGATGAGCGCGATCACGATGGACCATCTCTCGAACGGGCGGCTGATCCTCGGACTCGGTGCATCGGGCCCGCAGGTGGTGGAGGGGTGGTACGGACAGCCGTACCCGAAGCCGTTGGCACGCACGCGCGAGTACGTCGAGATCCTGCGCCGCATCTTCCGGCGCGAAGAGGTCGACTTCGAAGGCGAGCACTACCAGATGCCGTACCGAGGGGGGAGCGGGCTCGGCAAGCCGTTGAAGTCGATCGTCAAGCCACTCCGCGCCGACATCCCCATCGTGCTCGGTGCGGAAGGGCCGAAGAACGTGGCCATGGCGGCGGAGATCGCCGACGGCTGGCTGCCGATCTTCTTCGGGCCCAAGAGCGATGCGTTCTACCGCGCCGCGCTCCAGGAAGGCTTCGATCGTCCGAGCGCCTTGCACTCGTGGGACGACTTTGAAATCGCGTCGACGGTTCCGGTGATCATCGGCGACGACGTCGAGGGATGCGCCGACTTCATGCGTCCGATGATGGCGCTGTACATCGGCGGCATGGGGGCGCGCGACGTGAACTTCCACTTCGACGTGTTCGCCCGCATGGGCCATGAGGAGGCGTGCCACAAGATCCAGGACGCGTACCTCGACGGCCGCAAGCCTGATGCCATTGCCGCGGTCCCCACCGAGCTCGTCGAAGACATCGCGCTCGTAGGGCCGAAGGAGAAGGTGCTCGACGAGCTCGAGAATTGGAAGGCGACGTGCCTCACCACGATGCTCGTCTCCGGGCCACCCGAACTGCTCGGCGAGATCGCGGAGCTCGTTGGCTGACCCAATCAGCGCTTGCCACTCACCCCTTGCCACTGGTGCGCACCAAGGTGACGCTTCCGTCACTCGGGTGCGCACCAGTCATGAGGGCGAGTCAGCCGCCCTTGGCGGCCGCCTTGAGCTTCGAGCCCACCGTGACCTTGGCCACGTGGGTTTCGGGGATGTCGACGGGCTGGCCCGTCTGGGGGTTGCGCCCGGTACGGGCATTGCGGTGTGCTCGCTCGAACGTGAGGTAGCCCGGAATCGTGAGCTTCTCGCCGCCCTTCGCGACCACTTGCGAGACCTCGTCAAGGAAGCTTGTGAGCACCTTGTCGACGTCGGTCTGCGACATACCTGTGCTGTCGGCCACGGCCTTCACCAGGTCTGCACGCGTCATCGGGCTCTCCCTTCGCAGCAGCTGCGTGTCGGGCGACAACCTACGGACCCTGACGCCCTCGCGGGTGGATGGTAGGGCGGTCTCCCCTTGGGGGACCACGGATTCCCGATCCCCAAACGCCGAGAATCCCCGTTACGTCAAGTTACGGGACGAATCCTGGAACCTTACGATCGCCCCAGGATGCGGTGGATCGGGCGACTCGTGCTGGCGACCCTGTTGCTGCTGGTCGCCTGCACCGACGGGGCAAGCCCGTCAGGATCGACGAAGAGTTCATCGGTTCCGTCGTCCGCGTCGACGGAACCGGCGGCAACCGCGCAGTTCGCATTCACGAGCGACAACGGCCTTGCCGGAGCGGCATCGAACCTGACGGTGCGCTGCGGTTTCCCGGACTTCGCCGGGCCGAGCATCGCCGTTCTCGCCCGAGCACCGGATGCAGCCGTGCAGTTCCGAGTCGGGATCACCGCGGGCAAAGTGTCGGTTCGCCTCGGCTCTGGCTCCGGCGCGGACTATCACGAGCGCGCCTTCGAAGGTCCCGGAGTGAAGGGCTTCGATTCCACGGGGGGCGCCCAGATCGATTCGCTCCTGACGGATGCAGCCGCGAGTCCCGGAAGTACCACCGGCGCGTTGGGCGCCGTGACTTCGATCAAGGGGTCAGTCGACTGTGTGGGTCAGGACCCTGGGTCCTCCACGATCACGGTCACCGGCGAGACCGCAGAAGGACCACTGATTGCGGCACGACTCGAGCAGGTGCGCGCCGAGTGTTTCAACCCCGGTGACGAGGTCGTCGTGTTGGGCATCCTCAATCTCGGCTTCACGAAGGCCTTTGTCGAGTACGGCCTGCGTCCCGATGGCATCGACGTTGTCGAGACGCTGCAAGCTGGAGGGGAGCATCGTTATCACTCCCCGGCCGGCACGGCGACGCTCACCGGGCAGGGCGCCCACGCCAGCGGCGATGCGGTCGAGCAGGACGCAGCTCCCCCGCACACCCTGCACGTCGAAGGCGACGCCGTGTGCGGCACTCCGATCATCGGCTGACCAGAGGCCGGCAGGCGTCGAGTAGCCAATCGAGGGCTTCGGCGTACTCCTGTTTCGTCGGCGATCCCTCGAGGTCGCGCTCGACATCCTCGATGGCCGCTTCCAACACGTAGAGCCGATCGCGCAACGCGTCGAGCTCGTCGCGTGTCATGACGAGCTCATGTTCGCTGAGGCCGAGTTCCTTGGACCGACGACGCGACTCGTAGTCGCGCTGTCGGCACGACGGCTTGCAGTAGGCCCTCGGCCGGCCGGTTGCCGCCGGAGTTGGCAAACCCCGACCGCACCACCGGCACCTTGGCCCCTGCCGTCGTTTCGTCACAGTGACGAAAGTACCCCGTGCCTCACGACTACGGTGCGATCCCGTGTTCAAGCCGTCGGAGTTGTCTCCGCGCACGCGGGACCTCGCGGCCGGAGTGATTCACAAGGTGTGGGGCTGGATCAGTGACGTCGGCGCGGTGTCCCCTGACGACGAGCGTGGCCGGCGATTCGGCTTCATGGGTCCGCACAGCATGATCTCGTTTCCCCCGGGCGCGGTGTTCGGCGAGCGCCACATCCACATCGGTTCGAACACCCTGATCGGGTCGCACGTGAGCCTCTCTGTCGGCATGGCCCCCGGGCAGCCGATCGAGCACGGCGTCGTGATCCGCATCGGTGACCGCTGCAACATCGGACGCGGCAGCCACATCGTCGGACACCGCTCGATCGAGATCGGTGACGACGTCACCACCGGTCCGTACGTGTACATCACCGACCAGAATCACGTGTACGCGGACGTGGACACACCGATCGCGAATCAGTGGCCGGAAGAGGATCCGGTCACGATCGGAAGCGGGTGCTGGCTCGGCGCCAACGTGATCGTGTTGCCGGGTGCCCGCATCGGGAACAACGTGGCGGTCGCCGCGGGGTCGATCGTGCGCGGCTCACTCCCCGATCGCTGTGTCGCGGTTGGCGCGCCCGCACGGGTGGTGCGTCAGTACCACGACGGCGGCTGGGATCCCCCGCTACGGGAGATGTCGATCAATCCGCCGACAGGATGGGATCAGACCTCGTCCTCGGGCGGTTCGTCCTCGGGCTGATGGTGCAGCACGGCAGCAAGGAGCCAACGAATGTTGGCCTCCTCTGCTTTCTTCTGGGCCGCGGAGTCGTCATCACGATCTCCGCCACCACTCATGGTGGTGTTGTCGGTCGATCCAGACCGGATGTGAGCCGTTGGATGCGCTCTAAACTCTGACGATGGCGTCAGATCGCACGTATCCCTCGTTCCCCGAGTTTGCAAGCCGCGAGGAGGAGCGCCGGCATCGCAAGCAGCGCCTGGCCGCGGCCTTTCGCCTGTTTGGGCACTTCGGATTCGATGAAGGCGTCGCCGGCCACATCACGGCCCGTGATCCTGAACTGCTCGACCATTTCTGGGTCAACCCGTTCGCCATGAACTTCAAGCAGATCCGCGTGAAGGACCTCATCCTCGTCAATCACAACGGTGACGTCGTGGAGGGCAGCTGGCCGGTGAACACTGCGGCGTTCGTGATCCACGGCGCCGTGCACGCCGCTCGTCCCGATGTGGTCGCGGCGGCCCACGCCCACTCGATCTACGGCAAGAGCTGGTCGGCATTGCGGCGCCCGCTCGACCCGCTGACCCAAGACGCCTGCGCGTTCTACGGCGATCACGCGGTCTTCGACGACTACACCGGCGTCGTGTTGGACGTCGAGGAAGGCAAACGCCTCGCACACGCGCTGGGTGACAACAAGGCGGTGATCCTCTCGAACCACGGGTTGCTCACCGTTGGCCAGACGTCGGTCGACGAAGCCGCGTGGTGGTTCATCACGATGGAGCGCACCTGCCAGGCGCAGTTGCTCGCAGAGGCGGCCGGCAAACCTGTGCCGATCGATCCCGAGCAGGCAGAGAAGACGGCAGGCCAGGTAGGTCTCGCGGTGGCGGGATGGCTCTCGTTCCAGCCGCTCTACGAATGGATCGTCGAGAAGCAACCCGATCTCCTCGACGAATAGCTCGAGTTTGCAACTTGACCCCTTGGTCAAGTGGAGGGGTACCGTCGTGCGATGAGCGTCACGCAGGACTGGCCGTTGAAGTTCGGGATCTTCCTCGCCCCCTTCCACCCCGTCGGGCAGAACCCGACGCTGGCGCTCGAGCGTGACCTCGACCTGCTCGTGCACCTTGACGAGCTCGGCTTCGACGAGGCGTGGATCGGCGAACATCACTCCGCGGGCTACGAGATCATCCCGAGCCCCGAAGTCTTCATCGCGGTCGCCGCCGAGCGTACGAAGAACCTTCGGCTCGGCACGGGCGTGTCGTCACTCCCCTACCACCACCCGCTGATGCTGGCCGATCGCATGGTGCTGCTCGACCACCTCACGCGTGGTCGCGTCATGTTCGGGGTCGGCCCCGGCGCGCTGCCGTCCGACGCGTTCATGATGGGCATCCCGGTGGCCGATCAGCGCGACCGCATGGAGGAAGCCCTCGAGGCGATCCTGTTGCTGCTCCGCGACGAAGAGCCGGTCACGATCAAGACGGACTGGTTCACGCTCGACAACGCCCGTCTCAACCTTCGTCCGTACACCCACCCGCACTTCGAAGTCGCGGTGGCGTCGCAGGTGTCACCCACGGGGGCGCGCGCTGCTGGCAAGTTCGGCTTGAGCCTGCTGTCGCTGGGTGCCACGAACACCGCCGGATTCGACATGCTCGCGTACAACTGGGACATCGCTGAAGAGCGCGCCGCCCAGTTCGACACGACGGTCGATCGCAAGAAGTGGCGGCTTGTTGGTCCGATGCACATCGCCGAGACCAAGGAACAGGCGTATGCCGATGTGCAGTTCGGACTCGAGCAGTGGATCGACTATTTCACACGCGTCGCTGCGCTTCCTATCGCGCCAGACACGTCGTCCGCAGAGGAGATGGCCGACACCGTGAACGCGTCAGGGTTCGGCGTCATCGGCACGCCCGACGATGCCATCGCCCAGATCGAGCGACTGATCGAGCAGTCCAACGGTGGGTTCGGCACATTCCTCAACATGGCGCAGGACTGGGCCGACACCGCGCAGACGCGCAAGAGCTACGAGTTGTTGGCGCGCTACGTGTTCCCGCACTTCCAGGGCTCCGCGGTGTCGACCACCCGCTCGCGCGACTGGGCTGCCGAGAACCGACCGACCTTCATCGGCGAAGTGGGCGCGGCGATCATGACTGCGATCGGGAAGCACAACCAGGAACAAGAGGCCCGCCAAGCCGTTGACTGACCGGGCCGGGCGCATCGGCGTCCTGCTCGCGGCCATCGGCGCGATGTCCTACGGCATCACGGTGGTCGTCGGCGAAGACCTTGCCGACGCCGGATTCGGTCCCGCGACCTCGCTTGGGGTGCGATTCGGCATTGCGGGCGTACTGCTGGCGATCGTGGTGCGCGCGCGCCGGGTCGCGCTGTTTCCGTCCCGCCGTGTGGTGTTGACCGGACTCTCGCTCGGCGTCGCGTATGCGATCGAGGCGACCTTCTTCTTCTCTGCGCTCGAGCGAGGAACGGCGGCAGCCGCGGCCCTCGTGTTCTACGTGTACCCGGCGATGGTCACGCTCGTGGAGCTGCTGCGTGGACGCGAGCGTCCACATCGCGTGACGTTCGTTGCGCTCGGCCTGTCGATGTGCGGCACGGCGATCGTCGTGGCCGGGGGCGGACGCGTGTCGGTCACTCCCGCCGGAGTGGCGTTCGCTCTCGCGGCCGCGGCGACGTTCTCGGCCTACCTTCTCGTCGGCCGTGAGTACAGCAAGACCGTCGACCCCATGGTCGTGGCCTGTTGGGTATCGATCGGTGCGTCCGTCTCGAACCTCGCGTGGGGCGGGGTCACGCGCGACCTCGTCGATCCGTGGTCTCGCCTCGACGAGATCGGGTTGTACGGGCTCTCCACCGCGATCGCGTTCACGTTGACGTTTGCCGCGATGAACCGCATCGGAGCCGCCCGGGTAGCGGTCGTGATGACGCTCGAGGCGGTGTCTGCGGTCGTGATGGCCGCGTTGTTCCTCGGCGAGAGTGTGTCGGTGACGCAGGCGATCGGGGGCGTCGCGGTGCTCGCCGCGGCCGTGGTGATCGCCCGTTCGCAAGGC
>JBEEGD010000379.1:0-9942 GCA_041166685.1 Acidimicrobiaceae bacterium
CCGACGTCGGTCCGTTCGTCCGTCAGCTGGCCGACACCTTGTGCTGAGTTGGGGCCGTCGGTACCTCATGTGTCCGCCGCATCACTTCGGCGTGCTCTACGAGATCAACCCGTGGATGCACCGTGAGGTTGCCGTCGATCGAGATCGCGGCGAAGCACAGTGGACCCAACTCGTCGCCAACCTCCAGGCCGCGGGCGCGGAGATCGAATTCATCGAGCCGCAACCCCATGTCCCGGATCTCGTGTTCACGGCCAACGCCGGTCTCGTCGACGGCGACGTGTTCGTTCCCAGTCACTTCCGTCATGCCGAGCGCCAACCGGAGACGCCGGTGTTCTCGGCCTGGTTCGCCGAACACGGCTGGCGCATCGAGGACCTGCCGGCCGATGTCGGGCACGAAGGCGCCGGTGACGCCCTGCCGTTCAACGGCACGCTGCTGTCGGGCTATCGGCCGCGGTCGGACGTCGCCGCTGGCCCGGTGATCTCGAGGATTCTCGGGGTTCCCGTGCGCACGATCGAGTTGATCGACGAGCGGCTGTACCACGTGGACATCACGTTCTGCCCGCTCGACGAACGCCGGGCGCTGTGTGCTCCCATCGGCTGGGACGCCTACGGCCGCAAGGTGGTCGAGGCGTTGGTGCCCGAACCACTCTGGTTGGAGGACGACGAGGCGCTGTCGTTCTGCGCCAACTCTGTCGTCGTCGGTGACAACATCGTGATGCCGGTGACTCCGCCGCGTGTCGGCCGTCAACTCGAGGCGCGGGGCTTCACCGTCGTCGAGTCGCCCGTTGACGAGTTCCTAAAGGCGGGCGGAGGATGTCGCTGTCTCACGCTCGCGCTGGATGTGGCGCTCGGCTGAGATCGCGAGTGCGATCGAGGCGGCCGCGAGCACGGTGTGGACCACCTTGAAGCCGGCCGAGTAGTCGCGCACGAGGATGATCGGAGTTCGCACGGCCCATACGCCGACCGTCCACGCGGCGAGGACGGTGACCCACCGGCCTCGACGCCACAGCGCAACCACCGCGAGCACGAGGAACGAGGCGGCCAGGAGGACCGAGCCGCCGTTGCGGATTCGTCCCGCCCAGACGAAGACCGTCCAAGCGATGAGTGCGTAGAGGGGCCAGCGCCGCATGGCGCCGACGCTACCCGCCCCGCTAACTTGACCAAGCAGTCAAGTCTCAGGGGGATCTGAATGTCCGACGTCTCGCTCGACGATTTCACCGAGGAAGTCATCGCCTTTCTCGATGCCAATGCGAAGCGCAAGATGGTCGAGGACAAGCCCTTCGTGTGGGGCGAGGGCGACGACGACATCGGTCTGTTCGAGGAGGCCGATCGTGAGAAGGAGCAGCGCGAGCTGAAGCTCGCACAAGAGTGGAGGGCCAAGCGCTACGACGCCGGCCTCGGCTGGATCACCGGCCCGAAGGAGTTCGGCGGCCGCGAGCTGACCGCGGCCCACGACCGGGTCTACGGCGGCCTCGAAGGGCGCTACGACATCCCCAGCCAATCCTTCTTCGGCATCGGGCTCGGCATGGTCGCACCCACGATCCTCGCTCACGCCCAACCCCACATCCGCGAGCGCTACCTGGCGAAGATGTACCGAGGCGAGATCGTCGGCTGTCAGCTCTTCAGCGAGCCGGGCGCGGGTTCCGATCTCGCGTCGCTGCAGACGCGTGCCGTACGCGACGGCGACGAGTGGTTGGTCACCGGTCAGAAGGTGTGGACCTCGGGCGCGCAGTACAGCGACATCGGCGAGGTCATCTGCCGCACCGATCCGGACCTGCCGAAGCACTCGGGCCTCACCGGGTTCGTCGTCGACATGCGGGCGCCGGGCGTCGAGATCCGGCCGCTGCGCCAGATGACGGGCGGCGCGTCGTTCAACGAGGTGTTCTTCAACGAGGTGCGCGTCCCTGACGATCATCGCCTCGGCGACGTCAATCAGGGTTGGACCGTGGCGCTCACCACGCTCATGAATGAGCGGGCATCGATTGGTGCGGGCGGCATCGGAGGCGGTTCGGGGCTGGCCAACAGCACGCGCCTCGCCGAGATGTTGCGCCACTTCGGGCTCGATCAGGATCCCGTCTACCGCCAAGACCTGATGAAGCTGCACGTGTCGTTCGCCGTCGCGAAGTTCACGAACCAGCGAGCGATGGATCGCATCAAGTCCGGGCAGCTCCCTGGTCCCGAGATGTCGATCGCCAAGCTCGCGCTGACCCAGAACATGTGGAACACGGCCCAGTTCGTCGCCCGGGTGCTGGGCCCGCGCCTCCTCGCCGACACTGGCGAGTGGGGTACGTACTCGTGGAACGGCTTCGTCCTCGGCATCCCGGGCATGCGCATCGCCGGCGGGTCCGATGAGGTGATGCGCAACATCGTCGCCGAGCGCGTCCTCGGACTCCCCAAGGACCCGGGCATCGACTCCAAGTCCCCTTTCAAAGACCTCAAGGTCGGCACCCAGACCTCCCCCGACTGAGGTTTTTCCCTTCAAACGGACACACATCTGTGTCGTTTTGAAGGGAAAAACGAGAGTGGGTCAGTCGAAGAGGACTTCTTGCATTCCTGCGGGGAAGACGCGGTGGATGCCCGTCCAGGGCAGGTGGTCCATGAAGACCCAGCTGCGGCGATGGATCGCGGTGGGGCCCATGCCGGCCAGGGCGGCCTTGTGCCGCGGGCACGGATACCCCTTGTTGAACTCGAAGTCGTACCCCGGATAGTTGGGCGCTTCGGCGCGCATGATGCGGTCGCGCGTGACCTTCGCCAGAATCGACGCCGCCGCAATCGACAGGCAACGTGCGTCGCCCTTCACGAGCTTGATCGTGTTGCCGCGCCCGACGAAGTCCCACTTGCCGTCAAGCACGACCTTGTCGGCGTGCACACCGATCGCCTCGAGCGCACGGTCGGCCGCCAACCGTTGTGCGGCGGACATGCCCAACGTGTCGCACTCCTCTTGCGACGCGTGGCCGACGGCCCACGTCACGCACCACGACGCGATGCGCTCGAACATGGACTCGCGCTCGGCTTCGGTGAGCATCTTCGAGTCGCGGATCTTGTACACCCGCTTGCCTTGTGGAAGCACCGCAGCACCGACGCTGAGCGGGCCGGCCCAAGACCCTCGACCCACCTCGTCCATGCCAACTACGACCTCGTGTCCGGTGGCCCACAACTCCTGCTCCACCAGCAGCGAGGGCGACTTCGACTTCAGCGCCTTGCGCAGTTGCGGGACGGTCGTCATCTCAAGCGCACTGCCGGGCCACCGACCTCCACCTCGCCGACGATAGTGAACCCGTCGAGCTCGTCGATGCCAGCAGGGTCGACGGCAGCCAGCAATCCCCCGGACGTCTGCGGATCGAAGGCCAGGGCTTCGAGCGCCGCAGGAGCCGTCGACGTCACCCTGCCGTCGAGGTACGTGCGATTGCGGGCGTCGCCGCCGGTGCGCACGCCTGCCTCGGCGGTCGCCAACGCGCCCTCGTAGAGCGGCACGCGCGCGGTGTCGAATGCGACGACCACGCCGGATCGATCGGCCATCTCCCATCCATGCCCGGCCAATCCGAATCCGGTCACGTCGGTGACCGCGTGCACCCGTTCGCCGAGCAACTGCAGGGCGAGCGACGCGTCACGGTTGAGCACCTTCATACGTGCGATCGCCGCGGTCTTCGCGGCATCTGCCGCCCCGGCCAGCACGATCCCCGTTCCGATCGGTTTCGACAGCACGAGCACATCGCCCGGCCGCGCGCCACCCTTCGTGAGAATGCGGTCCGGGTGCACGAGACCTTGCACGGCCAGTCCGAAGATCGGCTCCTCGCTTCGGATCGTGTGGCCGCCGCCGATCACCCCTCCTGCTTCGATCACCACCTCCGCCGCGGCTTGAAGGATCGCGGCGATGGCCTCCGTCGGCATGCGCTCGGGGAACGCGGAGATGTTGAGGGCGAGCACGACCCGCCCGCCCATGGCGAATACGTCACTGCACGCGTTGGCAGCGGCGATCGCACCGAAATCGGCAGGGTCGTCGACCAGCGGCGGGAAGAAGTCGGTGGTCGAGACCATCGCGAGGTCGTCGGTCAGCCGGTACACCGCGGCATCGTCGAAGGGAGCGAGACCGACGAGCAGCGCCGGATCGGCGGAGGACGACAGCTCCCGCAGGAGTCCGCTGAGCGGCGCTCCGCCCCACTTCGCGGCGCAGCCGCCACACGACGTCCACTCGGTGAGCCGGATCTGCGTCTCGATGTCAGCCATTGCTCGGCAGGCTATGCCCGTGACAACGATCGTTGGGCGGCGTGGCGCGATGATGCTCCGGGAGGCGGTGTGGCCGACGATCTGAGCCCGGGCGACAAGGTCGAGGTGCGACGGCGCTTCGACGCGCAATGGGCGCGCGGGTTCGAGATCGTCGAGAGCACCGACGACGGCTATCGCGTTCGCCGCGTCTCCGACGGTGAGGTGCTGCCGGCGGAGTTCAGCGAGGACGATGTCCGCGCGGCACGCAAGCGCGCGAACGACTTCTGGTGGATGTGAGCTTCAGCCCTTCAGCCTGCTGATGAACTCTTCGACCTCGACGGCCGCCATCGTCAAGGTCTTCACCGTGCCTCGAGCGTTGAGCGTCGTGGCAACCCGCATCATCGTCAGCTCGTCGGGCGCTTCGAGAATGTTGAGAAAGTCCCAGCTGCCGAGCAACGCATATTGCGCGAGCACCTTCACGCCCATCGCTTCCACCTCGTGGCTGACCTCGCGCAGCCGCTCCGGGTTCTCGTGGAGCGTTGCCGAGCCACCGGGCCCGAGCGTGGAGAGCATCACGTATTTCGGCATGAACGCGCAGACTAACGGAGCTTGGCGATCTCGTTCTGCTCGGACGGCTCAGCATCCGTACCGAGAAAGGCCGCCAACAACTCCTTCGCAACTTCGCACGAGGTGAGGCGCAGGCTCACGGCCAGCACGTTGGCATCGTTCCAGCGTCGGGCCCCGCGAGCGGTCTCGGCATCAGTGCAGAGCGCGGCCCGCACCCCATCGACCTTGTTGGCCGCGATGGACACCCCGGTGCCGGTCCAGCAGCACACGACGCCCCGATCGGCCGCGCCCCTGGCGACGGCCTCGCCCACCCCGCGCCCCACGTCGGGCCACGCGGAGCCTTCACCGACGACGACCAACTCATGACCCGTTTTGACGAGCTCGGTCTTGATGGCGTCGGTGAGCTCCGTCGCCTCATCGGTGCCGAACGCGATGCGCACGAGCGAACCGTACCCGTCAACAACGTTTGAGGCGCGTGCTACTAACGGTGCTTGTGCGGAACGTCGTTCCGTAGGCTCGTGATCGCGAGCCAGGCGCCGGTGATCGCGGCCACGGCGAACATCACCACGGCGAACGCCGAGTAGCTGAACACCTTCACGTCGGTGTCGACCCGCATGACCATCGCCCCGCCGATGATGAGGGCGGCAATGATCAGACCGGTGGTCACGCGGTTGGCCAGCTTCTGGATACCGCGCATGAGCTCGCGTTCGTCGATCCCCTGCACGTTGAGGGTGAGCTCGCCGCGGGCAAGCGCATCCATCACCTTGTTCACGCGGCTGGGTAGGAGCTGGGCGAATTCTTTCGCGTCCATCGCCGCGGACAGCAGATTCGCGGGCGATGCAGCCTGCAGCATTTTGTGGCGCATGACGTCGGCGACGTGGTCCCGGATGGCGGCGTTGGGGTCGAAATCGGGTGCGAGATTCGACGCGACCTGGTCGAGGTTGAGCAGCGCTTTGGCCAGCATCGTCAGCTCTGATGGCGGTCGCAGTCCACACTGCCCTGCGATGCGCGCCAACTCCGCGACCACGGCGCCTGCATTGAAGTCGCCCATCGCGACGGTTTGGTTCCGTTGCACGAGGTCGACGATTTGGCGCTCGAACGCGGCATGGTCGTAGTCGTCAGGGTGGTCGGCCAAGCCGGCCATGACCGCGGCAACTTCGGCGCCCTGGCCCTCGCTGATCGCGATCAGGAGTTTCAGCAGCTCGTCCTGCATCTGTGGGCTCACCCGGGTGACCATGCCGAGGTCGATCAGCGCGAGCCGGTGGTCATCGGTCAGCAACACGTTCCCGGGATGCGGGTCGGCATGGACGAAGCCATGTACGAGGATCTGATCGAGGTACGCCCGGAACAGTTCCTCCGCGAGCACGTCACCATCGATGTCGAGCTGGGCCAGCGGCCCGATCGTCGAAACGTTCCTGCCGCCGACGTAGTCCATCGTCAGCACGATCGACGTGGTGTAGTCGTTGACGGGCTGCGGCACGACGATCTTGTCGTACTGCGACAAGACCTGCCCCAGTACTCGCAGGTTGTCCGCCTCGAGGAGGTAGTCGAGCTCCGCGGTGATCGCGACGCGGAACTCTTCGACCATCGGGGCGAACCCGAACTTGCGGCCAGTCTTCGTGTGTTCGTCCAGGAACTCGGCGAGCTGCTCGATGACCTCCATGTCGTGAGCGACCTGCTCTCGAACACCCGGACGCTGGACCTTCACCGCCACCTGTCGCCCATCGCGCAGCTCTGCCCGATGCACTTGACCCAGTGATGCCGACGCGAGGGGCTCGTGCTCGAAGGATCGGAACGCCTTCGAGATGCGCACCCCGAGCTCGTCCGTGACGATCTGCTCGATCTCGGCGAACGAGAACGGCTCGACATCGTCCTGGAGGCGAGCCAGCGCTTCGAGGTACACCGGAGGGAGGAGATCAGCGCGGGTCGACAGCAACTGGCCGAGCTTGATGAAGGTCGGGCCCATCGCCTCCAGGTCCTGGACGAGCTTCTCGGCGTCCGCTTCCGTGGCCTCGTCCTCATGACGCAAGCCCTCGGCCCGTCCGTGTTTGACGAGCAGGCGGGCGATGTCGCCATAGCGCGACAGATGACGGGGCTTCAGCGACAGGGCCACGGGCCCGGTGTACCCAGAGTCAGTCGGTATCGATCACGGGTCGATTCGCACGTACTCGCCAGCACAGGGCGAGCCCGTCAGGAACCAAGCGCGGGGCGGGCCATCCATGGGGAGTTCGGCGATCATCGAAGCCATCGTTGCCTCGACATCCGGCACGTGCATACAGATCGTGTAGCCGTCCTCGCCGCCGACGTGTGACCGGAGGTGTGACATGAGACCGTCGATCGCCACCGGCTCGTATTCGAGGACCGCGTGGCTGGCCGCCAGCCGGCCATCGACCAGCCGGTCCACTGGCTGGCGGGGGTGGCGGTGTTCCGCGTCGAAGCCGGTGATCGTCGTTCGATTGGAGGTGGCCCGGGTGCGCTCGACTGCTTCGACGGCGAACTCGGAGCCGCTGGTCTCGATCACGAATGCGTGCGTCGGGTCGGCGACGAGGAACGACGACCAGTACGGACGGTCGACGCCGTCGTGCCCGGTCCCGCCCTGGCCGTACTTCTCGAGCAACCCGCCGATGAGCGCGGACGCTTCCCCCGCGGTGAGCGCCCGCTCCAACGCGAGCCGCACGATGTCCATTCCGGTGAGCGCCGGCGGGAAGCCGCGCGGATCGAGTGTCGTGTAGATCGTCGCGTTCCCGGCCGCGACCCCGGCGCGGTTCACGCCGTGCTCGACGCCCCACATCCACTGTGGCCGCGAACCCACGAAGTCGATGGTCTCCCGTTCGAACCCGTCGACCTCGACGTGCGTCACGCGGGTTGTCGCCTCGCGACGCGATGGAAATCGTTCGGTCAGCTGAACTTCTTGGGGCGGCCGGTCGGAGTTCTTGGCGAACAAGGTGGTGCGATTCGCGGTCGCGGGATACAGCGCCACGAGGCAGTCACACACGCGGCCAACGTACCGCTATGCCCCGACTCACATCTCGTGAATTGGGGCGCCAACCACAACCTCAGGTCACCGTGATGGGTACTTGCGTGATCTTCAGCACTCCCAAGGTCGTGCACGTCACGTCCGCGTTGTAGGTGCCCGGAACCGTGGGCAGAACAGACGTGTCGAACGAAAGCTGCCAAGTATCCTTGAACGGTTGGTTGGAGTTGGCAAAGACGTCCAGGGTCGTACCGTTGAGATCCACCGACACGAGGGGCGAGAGCGTAAACGGCGGGTCCACGGGGCTGACGCACCACGTGCCACTGATGGTGACCTCTGCAGGAACACTCGTCGCGCTATAGCTCGCTGGGATCGCCCGCGCGGAGAACTTCGGATCCACCGTGACCACGTCGAAGGGACTGGACACGTCGATGCCATTGCACGTCGTGGTGACCTTGTGAGAACCGACCTTGGTCGGAGCCGCGATGTTCAGGGGCCCCCACTCACCGTTGGGACCGAAACTCGTGGCGCGGGCTCGGCCTCCGCCGGCGATTCTCACGACGAGGGTCTGTTTTTGGGGCCGAGTCGGCACGGGGCACTCCGACCCGTTGCCCGAGGCGACTTGCACGAACTTGACGCCGCTGCCCGCTTCGTATTGGAAGGGAGTGATCTGGTCGCATCCGCTGAGCACCACCACGACCGCCGCGACGAACATGATCCTCTTGACGTAGTTCAGCACATTCGCCTCTCTTGAACTCATCCGCCGCTCGGCGCGCCGCCGACTAT
The DNA here is from genome assembly GCA_041166685.1 of Acidimicrobiaceae bacterium. GTDB lineage: Bacteria > Actinomycetota > Acidimicrobiia > Acidimicrobiales > JACDCH01 > DASUCS01. The sequence continues at coordinate 8,534 of JBEEGD010000379.1, forward strand.
GGCGCCAGTGTGTACGCGAGCGCGATCGCGAACAATGGCCGAAACGGGTGGTTCGTACGCTCGTGCAGACCATGGACTCCGGTCACTTCGGGACTAGTGACCGGCGCCCCCGCATGCGCGACAGACGGGCTGATGACTGAGGCAAGCTGGAGCCGATGCCAAACGACGAGGTTCCCGCAGGTCAACCGGCAAAACGGCGCGTGTCCATCGTTCCGCACACCCACTGGGACCGCGAGTGGTACTCGCCCTTCCAAACGTTCCGGCTGCGGTTGGTGGACTTGCTCGATGACCTCCTTCCCCGCCTCGACGCGGATCCGTCGTACGCCCACTTCATGCTCGACGGGCAGATGGCCGTCATCGACGACTATCTCGAGGTTCGTCCCGACGCGGAGGCAACGCTGCGGAGATTGGCGGCATCGGGCCGGCTGTCGGCCGGACCGTGGTACATCCTCATGGACGAGTTCCTCGTCTCCGGCGAGACGACGGTGCGCAACCTGCAGCTCGGGCTCGATCGCGCCGCCGCTTTCGGGGGCGCAATGGACGTGGGCTATCTGCCCGACATGTTTGGTCATGTCGCGCAGATGCCACAGCTGCTCGGCCAATTCGGTTTCGAGCACACGGTCGTCTGGCGGGGCGTGCCGTCTGCGGTGGATCGCAGCGGATTCTGGTGGTCGGCGCCGGACGGATCGACGGTACGAGCCGAGTACCTCATGGAGGGCTACGGCAACGGCGCCCGACTGCCCGACGACGCCAAGGCACTCGTCGAGGCCGTCGCAGACTTCGAGTCCGAATGGGAGTCGTTCATCGTCGGCCCGCTGCTCTGGATGAACGGCACCGACCACCTGATGCCGCAACCGTGGCTCGGACGAGTCGTCGCCGAAGCCAACGGTGTGCAGGACGACTACGAGCTCGTCGTGACATCGTTGGCCGACCATCTCGCGCTGGCGTCGACAGACGACCTTCCTACGTGGACCGGCGAGCTGCGATCGGGAGCGCGCGCCAACTTGTTGATGGGCGTCACGTCGAATCGCGTTGATGTGCGGCAGGCCGCGGCGCGCGCCGAACGCGCGCTCGAACAGCTGGCCGAGCCGCTGGCCGCGCTGTACCAGCCGCCGTCACGGTGGCCCGGTGCGCTGCTCGACGAGGCCTGGCTCAACCTCGTGCGCAACTCGGCCCACGACTCGATCTGCGCGTGCTCGGTCGACGAGGTGTGCGACGCGGTGGTGCACCGCTTCGCCGAGGCCCGCCAGATCGGTGAGGGTCTCGCCGACCGGGCGACGGGCGCGCTCGGAGCCTCGATCGAGGGCTCCGGCACGATCCTCGTCAACCCGTCGCCACGGACGCGCAGCGGGCTGGTCGTGATCGACGTCGGTGATGACGACGAGCATCCCGGCGCCCAGGTGCTGAAG
>JBEEGD010000380.1:0-13166 GCA_041166685.1 Acidimicrobiaceae bacterium
GGTTTTGTGCGCGATGGCCTCACCGCAGAGCTTCGCGACGACTGGATAGCCGATCGCATCGGCAGCTCTCGCGGCATCATCGGGGTTCGACGCGACACGCTCGTCCAGCACCGGCACGCCGTGCTCCTCGAGCAAATGTTTCGACTCTTCCTCGGACAACGTGCGCGCCATCGCTGGTCAAGCTACTTGGACCGTAAGGTGCGTCCGTGGCGTGGAGCATCGCTGGCCTCATCGAAGGCTTCTACGGGCGACCGTGGTCGTGGGACGAGCGGGCCGAACTGATGCGGTACTGCCACGAGCGAGGCATGACGCATTACGTCTACGCGCCAAAGCACGATCCGAAGCACCGATCCGCATGGCGCGACCTCTACGAACCGGACATGCTCGATGGGTTCGCGCGCCTCGCGGGTGAGAACACGCTGCAAGTCGGCTTCGGTATCTCCCCCGGGCTCTCGATCGACTACGAGTCGCCGGACGACAAGGCCGCGCTGGCGAGCAAGGTCGACCAGGTCGTCGCCGTCGGCATCCGCCTGATCCTGCTCGCCCTCGACGACATCCCGTTCGGTGGCGGCGACCAAGGGCGTTCGCACGCGGTACTGACAACCTGGCTGCGCGACCACCTGGGCGATCGCGCCGAGTTGGCCTTCGTCCCGACCGAGTATGTCGGCACCGCGTCGACGCCCTACCTGGACGCGCTGGCCGAGGGTGTTCCCGCGGACGTGCGGATCGCGTGGACCGGCGACGCGGTCGTCAACGACTCGATCAAGGCCGCGCAGGCGCTCGTGCGGGCCGCATCACTCGGTGATCGGCCGCCACTGATCTGGGACAACTATCCAGTCAACGACGGTCTCATGAGCGATCGACTCCACCTCGGCCCGCTGTGGGGACGGGAGCCGAAACTGGCCGACCGCTGCAGCGGTTACCTGGCCAACCCACTCGTGCAACCCAGAGCGTCCAAGCTTCCGCTCGCATCGATCGCCGCGTGGTTGGGCGGCGACGACCCGCTCGACGGGTGGGCCGCCGAGGCCGAGTCTCTCGGTCTGCGCGTCTTTGCGGAGGCGTGCGACGGGTCGGTGCCGCAAGCGCTCGTGCAGCACGCCATCGATTGGATCGACGATGACGACGGCTGGGAGCGCGCGGTCGAGCCGTTGCGCGACTGGTTGAAGACCGCGGTCGACTGTGAGGCGCCGGGCATCGAGGACGAGGTCGGGCCGTGGCTCGAGCAGGTGCACACCGAAGCGCGTCTGGGTCTCGACGGGCTGAAGCTCGTGAAGCACGCGCGCAACGGCAAGTTCTCGAAAGCGCTCGATCAAGCGTTTGCCGTGGGTGTCATCTGGGCATCCGTGCGCCGAGCTGACAAGTCGGTGATGGGTCCGAGGTTCGGGCTTCAGCCGATGCTCGGCCAGCGCCCCGACGGCACGTGGTCGTTCCAGATGGGGTCGATTCTGGAGGATCGCAACGCGATCGACGCGCTGCTCCGCGCCTGCCTCAAGCTCTACGCGACGCGATCGTCCGTTTAGCTCGACGGCTCGAGGGCGGCCCGGAAGAACTCGAGGACGTGGTCGCGTAGGGCGTCGAGCGCCTTGTCCGAGAGCGGGTTCCGGTCGAGCAGGCCGACCAGGAAGGGCACGTCGCTGAAGTAGGTGAGGAACGCTCCGTAGCCGGTGACGAGTAGGAGCTCGGGATCCTGGCGCCGGAACTTTCCTTCGGCCATCCCGCTCTCCAGGTACGTCACCGCTCGCAGGAAGATCGGCCGGAGTGCGGCGCCGACGTCGATGCCGAGGTGGCTCTGGCCGTCGAGGGCCTCGCGGCGCACGATACGCACGAAGTCCGGGTTGGCCTTGAAGAAGTCGAAGGCGGCGCCCAGAACGTGGTCGACCTTGCTCCACCACTCCTCGAGGGTGGGTTCGGCGATGGCCTTCTCGACCCGGACGAACCAGTCGGCCATCGCGACTTCGAAGACCTCGCGGTAGAGCGCTTCCTTCGAGGAGAAGTGGTGCAGCACGCTGGGACGGCGGATGCCGACGGACGCCGCGATGTCGTTCAGCGAGGTGCCGTCGTACCCACTCTCGGCGAAATGCCGGCTCGCCTCCCGCAGGATCGCCTCCCGCGTCTTCGGACCGGTCGACGCGGGCATCGACCCAGCGTACCGGGCCATTTCCGGTCAGATGGGGATTTCCCTACCGACCAGTAGGTAGGTAAATTCGGCCGGACCATGCGCTCGCTCTTCGTCGCGTTCCTCGTGGGTTTCGGCGTCGCCCAGATCGCGACGTTCGCCACCACCGTCTATCTCCACCGGGCGCTCTCCCACCGAGCCATCGCGGTCCGGCCTTGGCTCGGCTGGTCGTTCAGGTTCCTGCTCTGGATCACGACGGGCATCCGCCGCCGCGAATGGGTGGCCGTCCATCGCAAGCACCATGCCTTCACCGACGTCGAGGGTGATCCGCACTCGCCCAAGCTGGTCGGCTGGGTGACCGTGCAGTTCGGCAACGTCGGGCTCTATCGCAAGGTGGCCACCGACCCGGCCCAAGTGCGGCGTTACGCCCGCGACCTCCAGGCTGACCGGTGGGACCGTGTGCTGTTCGATCATTCGTTCCTGGGCCTCGCGATCGGAATCGGAGTTGTTGTCGCGGTCTTCGGCCCTCTGATCGGCCTGCTCGCCGCCGGCCTGCACACCGTGATGTACCTGCTCCTCAACGCAGCCGTGAACGCAGTGACCCACACGTTCGGGCGTCGCCCGCACGACAACACGGCGACGAACCTGCAATGGCTGGCCCTTCTCACGATGGGCGAGGGCCTGCACAACAATCACCACGCGGCGCCGACATCGGCGAAGCTCGCACTCGCCAAGGGCGAGATCGATCCCGCGTGGCCGGCGATCGCACTGGCCAACCGACTCCGGCTGATGACGATCCGCCACGCCGACACGAGGCTCAAGCAACCAGTCGCCGCCTGAGTCGGGACCCGGGCCGCGTCACACTGGGCAGAGCCGAGTCGGTCGAAGCCGCCGGTGGGCGAAGCCAGGCGGCCGGCCGACAGCACCTACGAGCGACCCGCAGCGGAGAGAGTTGGTGTCGAGATATGGAACGCATCGGGGCCGCCACGATCGTGACCCCGTCTGGTCTGCATGGACCGGGCGCGATCCTGGTCGACGCGGGTCGCATCGTGGACATCGAACCGGCACGCGCCACCGAGACGACACCGGCCCGCATCGTCACCCCCGGTTTCGTCGACCTTCAGGTCAACGGCATCGGCTCGATCGACGTGGCCGCCGCCGAGGGAGACGACTGGGACGCGCTCGATGCTGAGTTGCTCGCGCAAGGCGTGACGACATGGTGTCCCACGCTCGTGAGCGCGCCCCTCGACCGCTTCGCCGCGCCCCTCCAGCGCATCGCCGCGGCGGCCCGTCGTTCCGATGACACCGTCCGACCGACGATCGCCGGCGCGCATCTCGAAGGACCGTTCCTCGGGGGCGCGCCGGGCGCCCACCCGCTGAAGTTCTTGCAGCCACCCGATCTGCCGTGGCTGGAGAACCTGCCTGACATCGTGCGCGTCGTGACGCTTGCCCCCGAGTGCGCCGGCGCCCTCGACGCCATTCGCTTGTTGTCGGCCCGCGGAGTTCTGGTGTCCCTCGGCCACTCAACTGCCTCGTATGCAGCGTCGCGAGCGGCCATCGACGCCGGTGCTCGGCTCGTCACCCACTGCTTCAACGGCATGGGATCACTCCACCACCGCGAGCCCGGTCTCATCGGCGCGGCGCTCACCGACGATCGCGTGGCGGTGTCGCTGATCACCGATCTGATCCACGTCCACCCCGCAGTCGTCGCGCTGGTGTTTCGCGCCAAGTCGTCACAACGCGTCGCGCTGGTCACCGACGCCGTCGCGTGGGCGGGGCAAGGTGACGCCCCTCGATTGGTCGACGGCACGTTGATGGGCTCCACCCTCACCGCCGATGCCGCGGTACGTCATGCCATTCAGCAGTGCAACACCTCCCTCGCAGACGCAGTGCGCGCCGCGGCAACCACTCCTGCCGATTTGCTCGGCTTGACGGACCGCGGTCGCATCGAACCGGGAGCACGTGCGGACCTCGTGGCCCTCAACCCCGATCTGTCCGTCGAGTGCACCTGGGTGGCCGGCAAGACCCGCGGGTAGCTTCGCCACGTGCGAATCGTGGCCGCAGTGTTCATCGACACGATCCAGCTGCGTGAGGCGCCGGGTCCCTCGACGCGCATTGATCTTGGCGGTGTGAAATTCTCCGAGGTGGCCCCGGGCCCGGTACCGGTCACCGTAGAACCCCACCTCGTCGTTCTCGTGCACTGCCCGATGGACCACAAAGGCGAAGCCGCACTCGAGGTCGTGTACACCCGCGATGGCGAGCAGGTCGCTCGCAACGTGCAGATGCTTGCGGTCGAGCCCGGCAAGTTCAACTATCGACTGGTACGCGCGGAGCTCACGTTCGGCGACTACGGCACGGTTGAGGCCAACTGCCGGATCGACATGGGCGACCCAACGATCGTCCCCTACACATTGCTCGCGCCGGTCGAGGGCTGACGGCATGCAATTTGCGACCTCGATGTCGGAGCATCCGATCGCGACGCACGCGACGGGCGAGGTCATCGGTCACGTGCTCGAGGCGATCGGCGCTCAGCCCGACCTCGCCGTGTTGTTCGTCACGGCACCGCACACAGGAGCCCTCGAAGACATCGCGCGTACGGTCCGCGAGTTGCTGCGTCCCGGCACGTTGCTCGGTGTCACCGCGGTATCCGTTCTCAGTGGGGATCGTGAAGTCGAGGAGCAGCCCGCTATCACGCTTTGGGCGGCCCATCTCGGAGCGGCGGCCACACCGGTTCGCCTTGACGCGTCGACTCAGACGCTCGGCATCGCCGTATCCGGGCTCAACGACGCGATCCTCGCTGACGGACAAGAGCGGACGCTGCTGCTGTTGGCCGATCCGTTCACGATGCCGGTGGACGGTTTCCTCGACGCCGCGCCGGAGACGTATCCCGGGCTTCGCATCATCGGAGGCTTGGCGTCCGCCGCGCGCGGTCCTGGCGGTAACCGCCTCGTGCTCGACGATCACCAGTACACCGATGGCGCGGTCGGCGCGCTGCTGCCGCCCCTCGACTCGTTGAGTGCCGTCGTGTCGCAGGGGTGCCGCCCCATCGGCATTCCCATGACGGTGACCAGGAGCGACGGTCGGATCATCTATGAGCTCGCAGGCCGTCCGGCGCTTGAACGGCTCGTCGAGTTACTCGAGAAGCTCGACCCCGAAGAACGAGCACTGGCCCAGCGAGGCATCCACCTCGGTCGTGTCATCGACGAGCACAAGATCGACTTCGACCGTGGCGACTTCCTCATCCGCACGGTGCTGGGTGGCGATCGCGACGTCGGCGCGATCGCGGTTGGCGACGAGGTCGAGATCGGCGCGACCGTCCAGTTCCAAGTACGCGACGCCGACTCTGCGGATCACGATCTACGCGAGCTACTGACGGGGCGAAAGGCGAAGGGCGCGCTGGTGTTCACCTGCAACGGCAGGGGCACGCACCTCTTTGGTCAACCCGACCATGACGCTCAGGTGATCAACGCCCATGTCGACGGGAGTGCGACCGCAGGAATGTTCTGCGCCGGCGAGGTGGGACCGATCGGCGATCGGAGCTTCTTGCACGGCTTCACGGCGTCGATCCTTCTGTTCGGAGAGTGACCTTCCTCCTGTTCCGGGAGTCAATCGCTGGATAGGGTCGCGGCCGTGACGGCGACGACGGTGGATACGGATCTCGAGCAGCGGGCGATCAACGTCATCCGTGGGCTCTGCATGGATGGACCGGAAGCGGCCAAGAACGGACATCCCGGTACGGGCATGGCGCTCGCGCCACTGGCCCATGTGCTGTGGACACGGGTCATGAACTACGACGCTTCGTGCATCGAATGGCCTGACCGCGATCGCTTCATCCTCTCGAACGGGCACGCGTCGATCCTGCTGTACTCGATGCTCTACTTGTCGGGAAACAGCGACCTCACCCTCGAGGACATCAGGCAGTTCCGCCAGTGGGGCTCGAAGACGCCAGGCCACCCTGAGGTGCATCACACCAAGGGCGTCGAGGTCACCACCGGCCCGCTCGGCCAAGGCTTTGCCAACAGCGTCGGCATGGGAATCGCGGAGCGCTACCTGCGCGGCCGGTTCAGCCCAGATGCCTGCGACCACAACACCTTTGTCATCGCCGGCGACGGCTGCCTTCAGGAAGGCGTCAGCCACGAAGCTGCGTCGCTGGCCGGCCACCTCAAGCTCGGCCGCCTCGTGTACGTGTACGACGACAACCACATCACGATCGACGGGCCGACGGAACTGAGCTACAGCGACGACGCCGGCAAGCGCTTCGAGGCGTACGGCTGGCATGTCGACAACATCGGCGACGTGGCCAACGACCTCGACGCGCTCGAGGCGGCACTGCGGCGCGCGATCGCCGTTGACGACGCGCCCTCGATGATCATCCTGCGCAGCCACATCGGATGGCCGTCGCCCAAGTACACCGACACCGAGTTCGCACACGGCAACCCGTTGGGCGAAGAAGAGATTCGGGTCACCAAGGAGATCCTCGGGCTTCCACCCGACGAGCACTTCTACGTGCCCGACGACGTGTTGGCCCTCTACCGCGAGGCCGGCCTCCGCGGTCGGTCGTTGCGAGAGGAGTGGGAGAAGCGACTGGCCTCTCTCGACATCGACCGCGCCGCCTGGGACGCCTGCCTCAACGCTCGGGGTCTGAACGGCTGGGAGGCCAAGCTGCCCACGTGGTCGCTCGGCGAGAAGGTCGCAACTCGCAAGTCGAGCGGCGCCTGCCTTCAAGCGCTCGTCGACGTGGTCCCCGGTCTCATGGCCGGTGGCGCGGACCTCACCGGCAACACGGGAACGGTGATCAAGGACCACGGCGTGCAGTCCGCCGACGAGCCGGCAGGCCGCCAGATCTACTTCGGCGTCCGCGAACACGGCATGGCCTCCGTCATGAACGGCATGGCGCTGCACCATGGCACCATCCCCGTTGGCGGCACGTTCTTCGTCTTCAGCGATTACATGCGCGGCGGCGTACGCCTCGCGGCGATCAGCGAAGCAAAGGTCATCTATTCCTGGACCCACGATTCGATCGGCCTCGGACAAGACGGTCCGACGCACCAACCGATCGAGCACCTCGCGTCGCTGCGAGCGATGCCCAACTTGCGGCTCATTCGTCCGGCCGACGCCAACGAATCCGCGGTGGCGTGGCGAGTGGCCATCGAGTCCGACGGTCCGACTGCGCTCATCCTCACGCGCCAGGACCTTCCCGTCGTGATCACCCCGGAGCAGGCGCAAGGCCTGCGCAACGGCGCGTATGTCGTCGCGGATTCCGACGGTGTCGTCGATGCAGATGACGATCTCGATCTCGTCCTCATCGGTACCGGCTCAGAGGTGCAGCACTGTCTCGGGGCGAAGCCGCTCCTCGAAGCCGATGGCCTGAAGGTGCGCGTCGTGTCGATGCCGAGTTGGAAACTCTTCGAGGTGCTCGAAGAGGACGCCCAAGAGACCGTGCTGCCGGCCGACGTGCCGACGCTCGCGGTCGAAGCCGCGGCGTCGTTCGGGTGGGATCGCTGGGCCGACGACAGCGTGTCGATGGATCACTTCGGCGCCTCGGCTCCGGGAGACATCTTGATGGAGAATTTCGGATATACGGCGGCAAACGTCGCGGACCGCGCTCGCCAATTGCTGGCCGAGCTGGAGGAGGAAGCCTGATGAGCAAGTTGCAGGAGCTGTACGAGCAGCAGGGACAGAGCCCGTGGCTCGACAACCTGAAGCGAGGCTGGATCACCGGTGGTGAGCTGAAGCAGTGGGTCGAACGGGGGGTACGAGGAATCACCTCGAACCCCACGATCTTCGCCAAGGCCATCTCGGGCGCCGCGGACTACGACGCGCAGTTCACCGAGCTCGTGCACGAAGGCAAGAGCGTCGAGCAGTCGTACTGGGAGCTTGTGAAGGCCGACATCGAGGACGCCCTCGCGATCCTTCGGCCGGTGTACGACAGCTGTGGTGGGTGTGACGGCTTTGTGTCCGTCGAGGTCGCGCCTGAGCTCGCGCGCGACACCGGTCGAACGGTCGAAGCGGCTCGCGACCTCTGGCGCGACATCGACGAACCCAATCTGTTCGTCAAGATCCCAGGCACGGCCGAGGGACTGCCCGCGATCCAGCAATGCCTCGGCGAGGGCATCAACATCAACGTCACGTTGCTGTTCGGCCTGGACCGCTACGGCGAGGTCATCGAGGCGTACATCACCGGGCTCGAGGAACTCGACCGCAACGGCGGCGACCTCACCAAGATCGCCAGCGTCGCGTCGTTCTTCGTCAGCCGGGTCGATACCGAGGTCGATCGCCGTCTCGAGGCGATCGGAACGCCCGAGGCGCTTGCGCTGCGGGGCAAGGCTGCCGTCGCCAATGCCCAGTTGGCGTACGAGCTGTTCCTGAAGCGCTTCGACACCGATCGGTGGAAGGCGCTGGCGGGCAAGGGGGCCTTGGTACAGCGTCCGCTGTGGGCCTCGACGTCGACGAAGAACCCCGAGTATCCCGACACGATCTATGTCGACAACCTGATCGGGCCCGACACGGTCAACACGATGCCCGACCAGACGTTGTTGGACTTCGAGGACCACGGCACGGTCGCACGCACGATCGACAAGGACTTCAACGGCGCCCGCGCGGTGATGGCCGAGCTGGCCAAGGTCGGGATCGACATGGGCGACGTCACCAAGACCCTCGAGGAAGAAGGGGTGGCGTCGTTCAGCAAGTCGTTCGACGAGCTGATCACCAGCCTCGAAACCAAAGCCGACCAACTAAAGGGCTGACGGCTACTTCCCTAGTACGTTCTCGCCCCAATGTTCGGAGAGCTCGTCATCGTCGACGACGTCACCGCGGAATTCGCGGAGCGAGTCATCGAGAGTTTTCACGCGCGACCGAACGACGGCTACTCGATCGCGCTGTCTGGTGGCTCGACAGCCCGCAAGTGCTACGAGCGCCTCGCCGACGATGCCGGTACCCAAATCGACTGGTGGAAGGTCGACGTCTACTGGGGCGACGAACGGTGCGTTCCACTCGACGACGAGATGTCCAACTACCGTTTGGCCCGCGAGGCGCTCCTCGATCGCGTTGGTGCGGCCAACGCGACCTACCCGATGCGTTGTGACGAAGGGCCAGACCCCTATCAGCTGCGCATCGGCGAGCTCGGCAAGCTCGATCTGATCCACCTCGGTCTCGGACCCGATTGCCACACCGCGTCGCTGTTCCCTGGCTCGCCGGCCCTGACCGCCGACCCAGGCCGCCTCGTCGTGATGAACGAGGACCCGTCGGGCAGAAACCCACTGCCCCGCATGACGCTCACGTTCGCGGGCATCGCCCGCGCTCGGCTCGTGCTCGTGACGGTCAGCGGCGAGGAGAAGCGGGAGGCGCTGGCCCGCGTGCGCAGCGGCGACGAGGACTGTCCGGGGAGCCACATCCGGGCCGATCGCGTGGTCTGGTTGGTCGACCCTGCCGCCGCAGGCGACTGACGATCACAGCTCGACCGTGAAGCGCGCGTGCACCGTCTCCGGCGGCCGCGTGCCGTCCGGCGACCACGGCGACACGATCCAGTCGTAGCCCGCGGCGTCCGCGGCCGCCTGTAGCTGCGGCACGAGAGTTGACGGCTCTCCGTCGATGCGCACGATCGTGCACCCCTGCCATTGATGTTTCTTGGCCCGTCGTGCCAGCGCGACCGCCGATCCGCGCGCCGGTGTCAGATCGGGGACCGCCTCGATCTCCGGCAACACGATCCGAGGATCCGCAAACCGCCCCGCCACACCTGTCGAACTTGGGGTTGCAAGCGTGGTGATGGCCCCGGCCGCCACCCCAGGTTCGGCGGGGGGAAGGCGCCAGGTGCGGCGCTCGTCGGCTCGATGTAGCCCGGCGGCTTCGAGGTGCGAGGCGTACCAAGGCGGATGCCACGGCCGGCCCGTCGTGCCGGCGATCTCGAATCCGTCGACAAGGACACCCGGATCGTCGTCAGGCGTGAACGACGCCGGACCGGTCATCGTCGTGCAGCCCTGGTCGCGCAGCCAGGCTGCAGCCTGATCGACCAGCGCGGCCGCAACCGCCGGATCGTCCACCACGTCGTAGAAGCCGAACCAGCCGTCCGCCACCCCCTTGGCCGCAACGTGGGCCGTGATGCGCCCTGCGACGGCGCCCATTCGGCGGGCAAGGAAGTACTCGCCGTCCCCTCCGTCGAAGAAGGGATTGCGGTGGTGATCAAGCCGCGCCCGCTCGACGGCGACGACCGGCGGGCTCCACTTGGGATCTCCGCGGAACTGCTGGTACGCGAACTCGAAGAACCGCTTGTACGCGGCCCGACCGCTGACCTCCTCGACGGCAACCACAGTCACCGCGCGTGTCTATCGCCCCGGCCGAATCGATGGAACTCGCCCACAGGAGGCCTTCGGCGGCGCAGTAGCGAGTTCCACCGATAGCGTCCCCCCTCAATGGCCGAGCCACTTCGTGAGCTGATGGCGAGGGCTCGGGCGATTCGAGATCAAACGCACGGCACTCGCGTCACCTATTCGCCGAAGGTCTTCATCCCACTGACGATGTTGTGCCGGGACAAATGCGGCTACTGCACCTTCGCCCAACCGCCGGCTCGCCTCGACTCTCCGTACCTCGCACCCGACGACGTCCTCGCCATTGCCCGGCGCGGTGCAGCGGCCGGCTGCCATGAAGCGTTGTTCACGTTGGGCGAGCGTCCTGAGGATCGCTATCCCGCGGCGCAGGAGTGGCTGACCGCGCACGGCTACGCGTCGACCGTCGAGTACCTCGCCGCGATGTGCCGGCTCGTGCGCGACGAGACGGGCCTGCTCCCCCACGCCAACGCCGGCGCACTGTTTGCCGACGAGCTCGCCGCGTTGCGGCCCGTCAGCGCCAGTCAAGGGATGATGGTCGAGTCACTGCGGGCTGATCTCGACTGTCACCGCGGGTCGCCCGACAAGACGCCCGCACGCCGCATCGCAACACTCGAAGCTGCGGGCGAGCTTGCCATTCCCTTCACGACCGGCATCCTCGTCGGGATCGGCGAGAACCGTGACGACCGCGTCGCGGCCCTCGAAGCAATCGCGGCGGCTCATACTCGGCATCAGCACGTGCAAGAGGTCATCGTGCAGAACTTCCTGCCGAAGCCGGGCACCGCGATGCATGGCGCGCCACCCTGTCCGGCCGATGACTTCCTCGAAGCCATCGCGCTCGCTCGTGTGATCCTGCCGCCCGACATCCACCTGCAGGCGCCACCCAATCTCAGCGACGACTTCGGTGTCCTGCTCGATGCGGGCATCGACGACTGGGGCGGCGTCTCTCCGATCACCGCAGATCACGTGAACCCGGAACGGCCGTGGCCCGCGCTCGACCGGCTGCGGAAGGTCACCGAGGCACGCGGGTTCTCACTGGCGCCGCGGCTCACGATCTACCCCTCGTTCGCGCTCGATCCGCAGCGCTGGCTCGACGACGACATGCGCTTCCCGGTGCTCGACCGCAGCGACGCGGAGGGTCTCGGTCGGGACGATCCAGGAGCCGTGTTCCCACAGATGGTCGGCGAGGTTCGCAACGTCGGCGACGGTGCCGAAGTCGTGCTCATCGGCCGCCGGTCGACGCAGTGGTACTCCGGGGCTGACGCTGCGCCGATCATCCTGGTTCCCGGCTCCCCCGCGACGTCGGCAGGAAGCGCGGTCGGCGAAGTGCTCGACGGCGTCCGGCTCGGTCAAGAGCCAGGCACCGACGAGCTCGTCACGCTGTTCACCGCTCGAGGCCGCGAGGTTGCAGCCGTCGCCCAACTCGCCGACGAGCTGCGCGCCGCCACCGTCGGCGAGGTCGTCACGTTCGTACGTAACCGCAACATCAACTACACGAACGTCTGCACGTTCAAGTGTCGGTTCTGCGGGTTCTCGAAGGGTCCGCTGTCGCTCAACCTTCGCGGTAACCCCTACTTGTTGACGCTCGACGACATTGCCGGACGCGTGCGTGAAGCATGGGACGTCGGCGCCACCGAGGTGTGCCTGCAGGGCGGAATCCATCCCGACTTCGATGGCGACTACTACCTCGACGTGGCGCGGGCCGTGAAGGAGGCCGCGCCCGACATCCACGTGCACGGCTTCACTGCGCTCGAGGTCACCGAAGGAGCCCGCCGGCTGGACGAGCCGCTCGACTCCTACCTCCGGCGCCTCATGGACGCAGGACTGCGCTCGCTGCCGGGTACCGCCGCGGAGATCCTCGACGACCCCGTACGGGCGATCCTGTGCCCGGACAAGATCAACACCGAACAGTGGCTCGAGTGCCACCGCGTCGCGCACTCCATCGGCTTGCGATCGAACATCACGATCATGTTCGGCGCGGTGGAGCAGCCCGTGTCGTGGGCTCGCCACATCGTTCGCACACGCGATCTGCAGAAGGAGACCGGCGGCTTCACCGAGTTCGTCGGGCTGCCGTTCATTCACATGGCGGCGCCGATCTATCTCCAGCGTCACGCTCGCCGCGGGCCAACATGGCGTGAGGTCGTGCTCATGCACGCGGTCGCTCGTATCGCGTATCACGGCCTCATCGACAACATCCAGGCGTCGTGGGTGAAGCTGGGTGCCGCCGGCGCGCAACAACTTCTGCTCGCCGGCGTCAATGATCTAGGGGGCACCTTGATGAACGAGAACATCTCGCGCGCCGCGGGGGCGTCACACGGTCAGGGCATCGACGAGGACGACTTCCGCGCCATCGTCGAGCCGATCGGTCGCACGCTCGAGCAGCGCACCACCCTCTACGGGCGGGTGGCGGGCGTATGACGATCTACCCGCGAGAAGAGATCGAAGCCACCATCGCTGAGTACATCGCGCTGCGGGAGCAGATCGACGCCAAGAAGGGCAAGTGGTCGGATCTGGCCCGGTTCTTCACCGATGACGCCGTGTTCATCGATCCCGCACATGGACGCGTCGAGGGCCTCGACGAGATCAGAACCTTCCTCGACGCCAGCATGGTCGGTCTCGACGACTGGCTCTTCCCCATCGAGTTCACCGCAGTCAACGGCAACGACGTGGCGGTGAAATGGCTCCAAATCCTCCCGAATGGCACTCGGCAGTCCGGGTGGAGCCGCATG
>JBEEGD010000381.1:0-8981 GCA_041166685.1 Acidimicrobiaceae bacterium
GCCGAGCGAATCACGTCGCGAGACGCGGCCAGCATCGAACCCACCGGTGCGCCCAGCCCCTTGGACAGACAGGACATCACGGTCGTCGCATGACCGGCGTACTCGCTCGGACGAATGCCCGTCGCCACCGACGCGTTGAACAATCGGGCGCCATCAAGGTGCAGCGGCAGTCCCAACGCGGCGACAGCTGCGAGTTGCTCGAGCGTCCACGGCACGCCACCAGACGGCATGTGGGTGTTCTCCACGCAGACCGCGCTCACCGGAAGCCAGTGATGCTGATGCGCTTCGATCGCTTCGGTCAGCGCATCGACGGACAGCACGCCGCCGGTGTCGTCGAGAAGCTCGAACTGCGACCACCCGTTGACGCCCGCGGCTCCTTGCTCGTAGATCACCGGATGCTGCCGGCGACCGATGGCCACCGACGTGCCTGGTTGGCCGAGGAGTCGTAGGGCGATCTGGTTGCCCATGGTGCCCGACGGAACGAACAGCGCCGCTTCCTTGCCCACGCGCTCGGCAAACAACTCCTCGAGACGGCGCACGGTCGGATCCTCGCCGTAGCCGTCGTCACCGACCTCAGCCTCGGCCATGGCTTTGCGCATCGCCGCCGTCGGCTTGGTCACCGTGTCAGAACGGAGATCAACGACCATCAAGCGGACTCTACGGTGTCGACCGTGACTGATCTGTCCGAAGAGCTGCTCGCCCTGGCGACCAACCTGGCGGCCGACGCCGCCGACCTGTTGCTCGAGGGGCTGACGCGACGTCGAGTCGAGGTGTCCACGAAGTCGACGCCGACCGACATGGTGACGGAGATGGATCGCGCGTCGGAAGCGCTGATCGTCGCGAGTATCCGCATGGCGCGACCCGACGACGGCATCGTCGGGGAAGAAGGCGCGGATCACGTCGGAACCTCCGGCGTGCGTTGGCTCGTCGATCCGATCGACGGGACGACGAACTACCTGTACGGCTTCCCCGGCTTCGCGGTGTCGATCGCCGCAGAGCTCGATGGTGACGTGGTCGCCGGCGTCGTGCACGACCCGCTGCACCGCGACGTGTTCCAAGCGGCGCGGGGCAAGGGCTCGACGCGAAACGGCGAACCGATCGAGGTGTCGAGGAAGGACGATCTGCGCACCGCGCTGGTGGGCACCGGCTTCTCGTACGAACCAGAACGTCGGCGCCGACAAGCCGAGGTACTCGTCGAGGTCCTCCCACGGGTCCGCGACATCCGCCGCACGGGGGCAGCCTCCGTCGACCTGTGCTCGGTTGCATGCGGCCGCCTCGACGCGTACTACGAGCGGGGCCTCGGCCCCTGGGACCTCGCCGCGGGCGGCCTGATCGCCCAGGAAGCCGGCGCGGCCGTCGGGGACCTTGCCGGGGGCCCGCCGTCGGGCGAGTTCACGTTGGCCGCGGCAAGTGGGTTGTTCGATCCGCTTCGTGCCCTTCTCAACACGACGGGTGCCAGTACGGCGTGAAGAACCCGAGGATCGTGCCGATCGTCACGCGATCGAAACCGTGAGGGCTGGCATCCGGAAGCCTCCTCGGGTCAGGCTCAGGAATGAGCTCCAGCGTGGGGGGTCACGTCGGGTCAGTCTGGGCTTCGGGAGGTGTGGTTCGCGCCACCTTCGAGGACGGCAACGTCACCATCGGGCTCGAGGGTCACCTCGACTCGAACACGGGTGAGGCGCTCCTCGACACCTTGCGCGCCGAACTGGTGCGCGGTCCGAGCCGCATCGACATCGACCTCAGTGTCCTCGTGTCCTTCGCCGCCGACGGCGCGGTGGCCCTGTCTCGATGTCGCGACCTGTGTGCCCGCCTCCCCGGCGGGCTGCACTACCGAACCGAAGGGGGTGCGGGGCAGCTCGCCCTCCTCTCCGCGTTCGAGCGAGAGCCGGAGATCGACTCGTACGGCTGACCCTCACTCGCGGTCCTTCGTGAAGATGGAAGGATTGCGCCAGTGGGAACCCGGATCCTGGCCGTTGAGGACGACGAGCGCATTCGCACGGCCGTGAAGATGGCCCTCGAGGACGAGGGCTGGGTGGTCGAGGAGGCCGAAACCGGCGAAGACGCCCTCGAGGCCTTCGCTCGCCACCCGAGCGACGTTGTGCTCATCGACATCATGCTCCCCGGGGTCGACGGGTTCGAGGTCTGCCGATCCATTCGGCGCACGAGCGACGTACCCATCGTGATGGTCACGGCAAGGGCCGACACCCACGACGTGGTCGCCGGGCTCGAAGCCGGAGCCGACGACTATCTCACCAAGCCGTTCGCACCCAAGGAGCTGTCCGCTCGCATCCGAGCCTTGATGCGCCGAGCCCGCAAGCCCGAGTCGGGCAACGCCACGATGCGGTTCGGCGACCTCGAGATCATTCCCGACGCGGGCGTCGTCCGCCGGGCCGGAACCGAAATGCATCTCACGAAGACCGAGTTCCGTCTGCTGTGCGAATTGGCTTCGAGCCCGGGTCGGGTCTTCAGCCGCGAGGTGCTGCTCGAGCGGGTATGGGGCTACGGGTACTTCGGCGACGGTCGTCTGGTCGACGTTCACGTGCGCCGGCTGCGCACCAAGATCGAGGCCGATCCCGCGAACCCTCGCCACGTCGCAACGGTGCGCGGCCTCGGGTACAAGCTGCAAGGTTGAGAGAGCGAAGCGAGCTCAACGTGCCGGAAGAGCGAGCGCCAGCGAGCCGAACGGCGATGGGGTCCGGGGGCGCAGCCCCCGAGGAGCAAGGTTGAGAGAAGGGTTGAGCAGGCTTCGCGTCCGACTCGCCCGTTTGCGCCCTGGTCGGCTCGGCCTTCAATCGCGCATCACGCTCGCGTTTGCGCTCGGCGCCATGGTGCTTTCGGCGATCCTCGCGGGTACGACGTTCGCGCTCACGCGCTCGAACCTGTTGAGTCAGCGCGAGTCCACTGTGCTCGGTCGCGTGTACGTCAACGCCAACCTCGTGAAGAACGGGCTGCAGGGCCGCGACTTGCAGCACATCCAGGACCAACTCCTGCCGTCGCTGCAGCTACCCGCCGGATCGCGCCCGATCGTGTTGTTCGACGGCCGCCCGTTCAGCCTCACCGCGCAGATCAGCGAAAAGGACATTCCCGCGTCGCTGCGGGACACAGTGCAGAAAGGTCACGCGGCACGGATGACGTTCACGTTGAAAGGGAAGCCGGCGTTGGCCGTCGGAATTCCTGTCCCTGCGGTGAAGGCGCAGTACTTCGAACTGGTCGACATCGACGACCTTCAAGGCACGCTCGAGTCGCTCGGTATCTCGCTGTTGGGCGCGTCGATCGTCACCACTCTCGCCGGCGCGGGCATCGGCTTCTGGGCCGGACGGCGGGCGCTGCGGCCGCTGGCCGACGTGAGCCAAGCGGCGGAAGCCATCGCCGGGGGCCGACTCGACACCCGACTCGAAGCCACCGACGACCCTCACCTCGGCGTGCTGGCCACGTCGTTCAACGAGATGGCTCAAGCCCTACAGGACCGCATCGAGCGCGACGCGCGCTTCGCGTCCGATGTGAGCCATGAGTTGCGTTCACCACTCATGACGTTGTCTGCCGCGGTCGACATCCTGGAGACCCGACGCGACGACATGCCAGAACGATCTCAAGCGGCGCTCGATCTGCTGTCTGTGGAGGTCGGGCGGTTCTCGCAGCTCGTCGAAGACCTGCTCGAGATCTCGCGCTACGACGCCGGGGCGGTGCGGCTCGAGCTCGATGAGATCCGGCTGGCCGAGTTCATCATGCAAGCGGTGCGGGCGTCGGGGAACGGCACCAACGTCCCCGTCGAGCTCGACAGCGAGCTGGCGGCCGTCGTCGTGCAGGCCGACAAACGTCGATTGGCCCGCGTGGTGGCCAACCTCCTCGACAATGCCCAGAAATATGCCGATGGGGCCACGGCCGTGAGCCTTCGTCGCGTCGACGACGGTGTGCAGATCGCGGTTGAGGACGACGGGCCGGGCATCCCCGACGACGAGCGCGACATCGTCTTCGAACGGTTCGCTCGCGGTGGCGGAGCCGGGCGGCGCGGGAGCGGCGAAGGGGTCGGGCTCGGTCTCGCCCTCGTGGCCGAGCATGTTCGGCTCCATGGCGGACGGGTGTGGGTCGAGGAACGAGCCGACGCCCCCGGCGCCCGCTTCGTGGTCGAGCTGCCGGTGCTGCCGACATGAGCATGAGAAGAGCTGGCGTCGTCATTGCGTTCGGTCTCGCCCTGTTCGCCTGCGGACTCCCCCGCGACAGCGCTCCTCGTCAGATCGCCGACGACAACGTCCCGTTCGAGTTGCTCGGCCCGAGCACGACGACACCCGGGAACAACGTGTCCGGCGGCCAACCGGTGCGCCTCTACTTCCTCGACGGGACACAGCTTCGATCGGTCAATCGCAGCCTGCCGAACCGCGATCCGCAGGATGTCCTCAACGAGTTGGTGAAGGGCGTGAACGACAAAGACCCTGCCGGTGTCACGACCGCCATCCCCAAGGGCACCCAAATCGTTGGCGTCGCCCGCGACGGCACCACGCTGGTCGTCACGTTGAACAACGCCTTTCTCACGATCGCCGGAGCCGAGCAGAAGAACGCCTTTGGCCAGCTCGTGTACACGGCCACCGACCTCGACGTCTCGGGCGTACGTTTCCGGGTCGTCGACGCCAGTGGCACCGAGCAGGACGTGCAGCCCGCCACCGATGTCGGTCAAAAGCAGGGACCGCTCACGCGATTGGACTTCTTGTCGCTGCAGCCGAAATAGCTACCCGTCGCGGCGTTCGTAGGCCCACGCGCCGTCGATCATCACGAGTCGATGACGAGCGCCGGCGACGTCGAGGTCATCGCCCTCGTACGCGACGTCGCCGTGCCACACCGCAATGGGCTCACCTGTGGTGGCTCTCATGACCTTCGTCGAAAAGAATTCCACCGGTCCTGAGGCGGCGTCTGCCAGTGCGCTCGCCACATCGGGCGACCGCGACAACCAGTGCAACGTGACGAACGTCGGTGGCGCGAGTTCGATCTCGCCGGCATCGCGCCGACGAATCGCTTCGTCAGGCGTCACCCAGATGTGTTCGTGGATCTCGTTGCCGTCAACCGCCACGATGCCGGCCGGCGCGGATGCGAGAAAGAACCAGGTGGCGAACCGCTTCGGCGCGATGGGAGGTGGCGTCCAGTGGGCGAACGGCACCAGCGCGGCAGGATCCACCACCAGGCTCGCTTCTTCGAGCGTTTCGCGCACGGCGGCGCGGCGGGCGCCGGCCTCGTCCTCTCCATCAGCGGCATCGACGCGCCCGCCGGGAAACACCCACATGCCACCGAACGAGCCGTGCGCGTTGCGACGCAACATGAGCGTCTCGAGCCCCTGCATGCCGTCACGCACCAGCACGACAGTGGCCGCGGGTATCGCCGGCGGAAACTCGTCAGCCAAAGAACACTCTGGCCACTTCGTAGAGTTCTTCGCTCACGAGCTTCAGCTCTCCGGTCGCTTCCGTGAGCGGCACCCGGACGATGTCGCCACAACGCAACGCCACCATCTGGCCGAAGTCATTGTCGTGGACCGCATCGATGGCCGCGATGCCGAACCGGGTGGACAACACCCGGTCGAACGCGGTCGGTGTACCGCCGCGTTGGATGTGCCCGAGAACCACGGCCCGGCTCTCGTAGCCGGTGCGCTTCTCGATCTCGTCGGCAAGCGCGTTGCCGATACCGCCGAGCCGCGCATGACCGAAGGCATCGACTTCGCCGGTGGCGGTCGAGAGCGTGCCGTCCTTCGGCAGGGCGCCTTCGGCGACCACGACGATCGACGCGAGACGCTTCTTGTTCTCGTGGCGGTGGATGATCGCCGCCGCCACCTCCTCGATGTCGAACGGCTTCTCGGGGATGAGGACCATCGTGGCCCCGCCGGCGATGCCGGCCCACAGGGCGATGTGTCCGGCGTGCCGGCCCATCACCTCGACGACCATCACGCGGTCGTGCGATTCGGCGGTGGTGTGGAGACGGTCGATCGCGTCGACGCAGACCTGCACCGCGGTGTTGAAGCCGAAGGTCAGCTCGGTGGCCGAGAGATCGTTGTCGATGGTCTTCGGCACGCCCACCACCGCGATGCCGTCGCCGTGCAACTTGCTGGCCACGCCCAGCGTGTCCTCACCGCCGATGGCGATGAGCGCGTCGACTCCTTGGTCGGCCAGGGTCTTCTTGACCTTGTCGACGCCGCCATCGAGCTTGTACGGGTTCGTGCGGGAGGAGCCGAGCACCGTGCCGCCGCGCGGCAGCGTTCCTCTCATGACTTCGATGCTGAGCTCCGTCGTGAGGTTCTCGACGACACCCTTCCAGCCGTCGCGGAAGCCGAGGAGCTCGTCGCCGTAATGGGCCTCGGCCTTGCGAACCGCGGCTCGGAGGACGGCGTTGAGGCCGGGGCAGTCCCCGCCTCCAGTGAGCATCCCGACTTTCATGCCGTCACCTTTTCATACCTCTCGCTCGGGCCGCTGGGCCCGGACTCGCCTGCCGGCGAGCCCTTTAGGCTGCGCAGCCATGTCCGTGGTCATCGCCATCGACGCAGGTACGACGGGGGTTCGGGCGTTCGCCGTTGACGAGCGGGGCCAGCCGGCGGGCTGGTCGTACCGCGAGTTCCCCCAATACTTTCCCCGGCCGGGGTGGGTCGAACACGATGCCGAAGAAATTTGGACGGCGGTCACGGACGTGCTCGGTGAGCTGACCGGCATGCTCACCCAACCGGTGGCCGCCATCGGCATCACCGATCAACGAGAGACGGTGGTCGCATGGTCTCGCAGCACCGGCGAACCTCGTCATCGAGCCATCGTGTGGCAGGACCGACGCACGGCGACTCGCTGCGACGAGTTGCGCGAGGCCGGGCACTTGCCACTCGTACGGGAGCGAACAGGCCTGGTGCTCGATCCGTATTTCTCCGGATCGAAGATCGAGTGGCTGCTCACCGAAGGTGGAGTGGCGAACGACGCCGACCTCGCGGTGGGAACCATCGACGCCTGGCTGATGTGGAAGCTCACGAACGGAACGGTTCACGCGACGGAGCCGTCGAACGCATCTCGCACGATGCTCTTCGACATCTCCACGCTCTTGTGGTCCGAGGAGCTCTGTGACCTCTTCGGCGTACCAATGCAGGCGCTGCCGGAGGTGCGGCCGTCGTCGGGGCGGTTCGGCGTGGTGTCGTGCGGCGTTGCAGGCGTCGACGGTGTGCCGATCAGCGGCGTCGCCGGCGACCAGCAGTCCGCATTGTTCGGGCAGGCGTGCGTCGAGGTGGGCATGACCAAGAACACCTACGGCACCGGGTCGTTCGTGTTGATGAACGTGGGTGAATCGTGCCCTCCTCCCGTCGACGGTCTGCTCACGACTGTCGGGTGGCAGCTGACCGAACGGGGACCGACCACGTACGCGTACGAGGGCGCGATCTTCGTGACCGGCGCCGCGATCCAATGGCTACGCGATGGCCTCGGCATCATCAGGGAAGCATCCGAGATCGGCCCCCTGGCCGCGACGATCGACGACACGGAAGGTGTGTTCGTCGTGCCTGCGTTCACCGGGCTGGGCTCGCCGTACTGGGATCCTTACGCCCGCGGGACGATCGTCGGCATCACGCGGGGCACGACCAAGGCACACCTGGCGCGCGCCGTCGTGGAAGCGATCGCGTACCAGACACGAGACGCAGTCGAAGCGATGAGCGAGGCATCCGGTCATTCGGTGCGAGCATTGCGAGCCGACGGAGGCGCGTCCGTCATGGACCTGCTCCTGCAGCTGCAGGCTGACCAGCTGCAGGTGCCTGTCGCCCGCCCGGTCGTGCAGGAGACCACCGCGTTGGGCGCGGCTTATCTCGCAGGACTGGCCGAAGGTGTGTGGGGTTCGCTGGACGAGCTCACCGAATATTGGCAGCTCGACAAAGAGTTTCAGCCGGTCGTCCCGCCGGGAGCGGCCGATGCCAAGCACGCGCAGTGGCGACGTGCGGTCGAGCGATCAAGAAACTGGGAGAGCTAAGCCTGGGACCACGTTGCCGACGGGTGGTTCACGCGAGCGGCGAAAGCGGCAAGTTCGCGAAATCGGGTGTCAACGATGCGCGCAAGCGCCGCCGCGGTGCGACGCTCCCTCGCGCGAAACACCTGACCGTCACGGCCCATCACCAGGGCCAGGTTCGCCGCGGGAAGCGGCGCCCACACGACGTCGTCGGGTCCGGACTCCATGGCGGCGACACGCGCCGAACTGCGGCTGCCGTGCACGAATGCGGCCAGCCACGCAAGTTCTGGCGCCGGGCCAACGCTGGCCTTGATGGACACGGCTTCGAGGTCGACCACGACGGCCCACGCGGCGCCGATCGTGATGACAGTCCGCTCGCACAGCGCAGTCACGATCTCCTCGGCCGACACGGACGCCACCAGTTGTGCCGCCGTCTCCAGCGCATCGAGCCGCGGGTCATGCACGGCGTCCGCGACAGGCCGCACATCTTCGACGTCGACACCGTCCACCTGCGCGATCTCGGCGACCAGGAGGTCGAGCGAGGAACCATCCGGCAACTCGACGACGAGATCGTCGACCGCTCGACCGCCTCCCCGTTCGAGGATCTCGATGCCGACGATCTCGCCGCGCACCGCGCCGATCCGGCTCGCGACCGCACCCAGCGCACCGGGTCGGTCGGGCAGCCACACGCGCACCGTGTAGGTCTCCATTGCCGGGAACCGTACGGCCGCCGTGTGAACGGCAGGTTTCCCACAGGAAACGTGCGCGTCAATGTCCTCTTGCTGACAATGTCGTCCTGCTGGCGCGGCGTTCTTGACCGGGCGGTCAAGTGATCCGTACCGTTCGCAGCAGTGGCCGAGAAGCGACAACTGACCCCGCGAGGGCGCGAGCGACGCCATCAGCTCATGTCGTACGCCGCCGCCCGGTTCGCCGAGGGCGGCTTCCACCCGACGTCGGTCGCCGAGATCGTCAGCGGACTCAAGGTCGGCAAGGGCGTCTTCTACTGGTACTTCGACTCGAAGGACCAGCTCTTCCTC
>JBEEGD010000382.1:0-7681 GCA_041166685.1 Acidimicrobiaceae bacterium
CATCCTCCCCACACTCCGTCGCGTTCGCGAGATCCGAGCGCATGCTCCAGGCAGGCTTGGCGCACTGAGCAACCGAGGCACACGGTCTTGGCGACCTCGGCTTCTTCATCGGACACGGGATAGAAGATCTCAGGATCGAGACCACGGCAGGCGCTCTGCTGGCGCCACGACAAATTCATCGGGGGGACTCACTCCCTCAACATCGAGGTACGGGCGGACGCGACACCGAAGGGATCCATTCCTCCGGTACGAGGGGACGAGTGTAGAGATCTGTGGACGCGAAAGTCCAGAGTTACCGCTGGTCAGCGGTCTACTCGGGCAAGCTGCGGCCGGTTTGCACCAGCAGCTTCTGCACCATGTCCGCGGGATAGCGGCGGTGGCCGCCGGGTGTTCGCACCGACGGAAGGCGACCCTTGCGGGCCCAGTCGGTGACGGCCCGCTCTGACACTTGGAACAGAAGGGCGACTTCTCGAGTGCGGAGCAAACGTCCCGCGAGAGCCTCCGTCGCCGGATCGGCGCCGAACAACTCCGCTACCAGATGTTCCCGCTCGTGCTGCTTCGCGGCTGCGTCCATCGGTGTCCCGTCCCCCCCGAATCTGCTGTGTCGTGTGTTGTGTACTCAGGGCGCGAATGCCAGTGTGCACCAACTTTCCGAGTTCGGCAATGCAGCGCGGGAGTAATCGTCAGCCGCGAAGGTCCGCCAACAGTGATTCCTTGCTGGTCTCGTCCAGTTGGGTCGCATATGCGTAGTTCGCGTGCGCCACAGCAACACTCACGGGTTCGTTGGCGAAGCGCTCGACGTGCGAATCGTCGAGATCGAAGTGGACATAGTGGACGGACGCAGTGGTCGTTTCGCGGGTGAGTCGCCTCTCGTGATCCGGATCAACACGGGCGGATACGACCACGTCACTGCCCGGCGGACCGATGCGCAGGTCTACCGACTGCTCGATGCCAACCAGCTTGGGCAACCACTCGAGGAGGTCGTCCTTCGACGTCAACTCGATGAACAACGTCGCGGCCAGCGAGCCCCGCTCGGGAATCAGGGGGTTGTAGATGTCGAGTTCCATCTGGATGGCGTCGTCACTCAGGATCTTCTCGGCGCGCGCCATCTCCTGGATCTGAAACCGGATCGTGTCGCGATTCTCGAACACGATCGACACAAACGGACCGACGCCGATGCGACGGATCTTCTTCAGGTCGATGATCTGCGCACGGAACGCGTCCCGCTCGCGCTCGTACGCGCGGAGGTCCACGATGTCGTCGATGGTGAGCTTGTCGGTCAGCGTCAACGCTCCGAGATGCCGTAGGCCCGCGCGAGGAGTTGGATGGGGTGCATCGGCTGCGTGCCGGTCTCTTGCACGATGCTGGTGTTGGCCAGCGCGCAATCGCCGGCGATCGTGTCGTTACCAGCCTTCTCGATTCCGGCGGCCATCTTCTTCGCAACACCCCGTGACGATTCGTAGTTCTCGGCGCGATAGCCCCACGTTCCGTCGATGCCGGAACATTCCGCCACCACCGTGACCTTGGTGCCGGTGAGCTTCAACAGGTCGCGGCTCTTCAGTCCGATGTTCTGCGCCCGAAGATGGCAGGGCGCGTGGTAGGTGACCTCGTCCGGCACGCCGCCGGAAAACTCCGTGTTCAGCTGCGTGCCCTCGGCCTTGTGCACCTTCATGAGGTACTCGGCCGCGTCGTACGTGTGACTCGCCACGAGCTCGGCGTCGGTTCCTCCGACGTAGTCCTGGTAGTCCTGCTTCAGGACGTAGCTGCAGGTGGGCTGGGGCACGACGATGTCGTGGCCAGCTCGCACCTCGGCAGCCAGCACCTTCACGTTCTTCTTGGCCTGCCGACGGAAGCTGTCGACGTCGCCGGCGTGCAACCAGGGGGCGCCGCAGCACACCTGTCCCTCAGGGAGCGAGCACTCGATGCCGTTGTGCTCGTAGACCTTCACGAGGTCCTTTCCGATCGACGGGCTCTGGTATTCGACGATGCAGGTCGCGAACAGCGCCACCGATCCTTGCTTCTTCGCGAAGCGGAGCCGAGCGCGATTCCTGAACCAGGTCGAGAATCGTTGCTTGGCGTACGGCGGCAGCACGCGCTGGCTGGCGATGCCGACCGTCTTCTCCATCACCTTGCGTGTGAACGAACCGGGCGTTCCCGTCGTCTTGTTCACGAGGGTGGCTGTCCTGGTGGCCACTTTGCCGAGAAGATCGGTCCGTCCGAGAAACTGCTCGGTGGCGAGCGCCTTCATTGCCGTCTTCTTGCGATTGCGGTGCTGCACTTGCTCGGCACGCAACATCAGCCGCGGGAAGTCGATCGCCCACTCGTGCTGGTCGGGCACGTACGGGCAGTTGACATAGCAGAGCTTGCAGTTCAAGCAGAGGTCGACGACCTCGTCCTGTTCTGCAGGCGTCAGCCGGGCCGAGTCCTGATCGTCGTGACGATCGATCATCTCGAACAGCGACGGGAACGCATCGCAGAACTTGAAGCACAGCCGGCATCCGTGACACAGGTCGTAGACGCGGGTGAGCTCCTGACGGAGATCGCCCTCGTCCACGTATCTCGGATCGAGCGGGTCGTAGGTGGTCGTCATGGTGGGCGCGTACCCGAGAACTCAGCTGATGTTCTCGAGACCCTGTGTGAAGCGGCCGGCGTGCGACTTCTCGGCCCGAGCGAGCGTCTCGAGCCATTCAGCGACCTCGTCGAACCCCTCTTCGCGCGCAGTTTTGGCGAACCCGGGGTACATCTCGGTGTACTCGTAGGTCTCGCCCTCGACCGCGGACTTGAGGTTGTCCTCGGTGGCACCGACCTTGACGTTCGTCACGGGATCGCCGACCTCGGCGAGGAAGTCGAAATGCCCGAACGCGTGGCCCGTCTCGCCTTCCGCCACCGAGCGGAACAGGGCGGCAACGTCCGGGTACCCCTCGACGTCCGCCTTTTGGGCGAAGTAGAGGTACCGACGGTTCGCCTGGCTCTCACCGGCAAAAGCCTCCTTCAAGTTCTCGTGAGTCTTCGAGCCGTTGAGCTCAGGCATTGCCTTCCTCTCGTTTTGGGTGGACGGTTTGCTCGTCGCGAACTGGTCTGCATTCCGGGCAGGTCCCGCGGAACACCACCTCGGTCGAACTGATCGTGAAGCCGTGACGTTGCGCGCCCGGCACCCGCACCGTGCTCGCGTCCGCGTACACGTCGACGACTCGGCCGCAGTGATCGCACACCAGATGGTGATGGGCGTCGAGATTGGGGTCGAAGCGGGCTGACCCCGTACCCAGGTCGAGAGCCAGCACCTCCCCCATCGCGGCGAGATCGTTCAGCGTTTGGTACACGGTGCGCAGCGAGATCGTTGGCATCGATGCGCTCACGGCGTCGTACACCGACTCGGCCGTCGGGTGGGTCGGTTCACCGTGCAGCACGCGGAAGATCGCTTGGCGCTGCGGGGTGACCTTGAGACCTCGAGCCCGGAAAAGTTCCGTGAGCTCGGCCGGTGTCTTCACGCCCGGCACCCTATCCAGCGCCCTCTCTTATTTACAACCGTTGTTGATTGGCAACCGCTGAGGACGCTTACGCGGTACCCACGGGACAGATCCGTCTTGCCGGTACAGCGAAAACAGACGAGTAGCGTGACGCCCGCATGGCTGACGGGTTCGATCGGGCCACCAACCTCCGCCGCCTGGCCGACGAACAGTTCGATGTCCTCGTCGTCGGTGGCGGCATCACCGGCGCGGGTACCGCGCTCGACGCCGCCTCCCGAGGTCTCCGTACGGCGCTCATCGAGCGGGACGACTTCGCGTCGGGGACGTCCTCCAAGTCGTCGAAGCTCGTGCACGGCGGATTGCGCTACCTGCAGAACGGCGACGTCCGGCTGGTCTACGAGGCGCTCGCCGAACGACAGCGGCTGCGCAAGAACGCCCCCCACCTCGTCAAGATCCTTCCCTTCCTCATCCCGATCTTCTCGAAGGACGGGCTGATCAACCCGAAGGTCGCGCGAGCAATGGGCAGCGCGATGTGGATGTATGACCTCACCGGAGGCGCCCGGATCGGCAAGATCCACAAGCGGCTCGATCCCGACGCCGCCGTGGAGTACATGCCAACGCTCAACGCCGACCGGTTGGCCGCGGCGTACCTCTACTACGACGCACAGGCTGACGACGCCCGGCTCACGTTGACCATCGCTCGCACCGCCGCCCTCGAGTTCGATGCAGTCGTCGCCAACGAATGCCGCGTCACCGGATTCGTGAAGGACGAGCAGGGCCGGGTCCGCGGTGCGACAGCGGAAGCCGATGGCAACTCGTTCACGATCGCGGCCGGCGCGGTCGTAAACGCAACCGGCGTGTGGGCCGACGACGTGCGTGCCCTCGACGAAGGCACCCACCCGGATTCCATCCGCCCGGCCAAGGGCATCCACATCACGGTCCCGTGGTCGAAGGTGCAGAACCGGATCGCGGTCGTCGTACCCGTGCCGAAGGACAAGCGCTCCGTCTTCGTGGTGCCGTGGGGAGGAACCGGCGGGAACTACGAGTTCACCTACATCGGTACCACCGACACGGATTACGACGGCAGCCTCGACGACCCGCAGTGCACGTCGGAGGACATCGAGTACCTCCTTCGAGCCATCAATTTCTCTGTGAGGTCACCGCTGACGGCGAACGACATCCTCGGCACCTGGGCGGGACTTCGCCCACTGGTGAAGAGCGCGACCTCAGGGCGAACAGCCGATCTCTCGCGTCGCCACCGCGTGGCCCGCTCGACGAGCGACCTCATCTCGATCACGGGCGGAAAGCTCACGACGTATCGCGAGATGGCGGCGGACACCGTCGACGAGGCCATGGACATCCTCGGGCACGACGCCACCAAGCACGCCAGCCGTCGATCTCGCACCAAGCGCCTTCACCTGCGCGGCGCCGACGGGTACGCATCAGCGCTTGCATCCGCAGGTGCGGATCCCGTGTTGCGTCACCTCCTCGAGCGGTACGGGGACGAAGCCCGCTCGGTGCTCGCGCTCGCCGATCGCGAGCCTTCGCTGCGGGCGCCGCTGGTGGCCGGGCTGCCGTATCTGAAGGCCGAAGCGGTCTACGCCGCTCGCCACGAGATGGCCCGTTCGGTCGACGACGTGCTCACTCGCCGCACGCGAGCGCGCCTCCTGGCTCGCGACGACACCGCCACCGCCGCCGCTGGTGTGGCCGCGCTGCTCGCACCCGAGCTCGGATGGGACGAGGGCGAGCGGACCGACCAGGTCGCGCGCTATCTGCAGCTGGTCGACCGCGAGCGCGACGCCGCCCATCTCCCTGAAACCGCGCTCGAGGCGGCGATCGGCTCGTGACTGCGGGTCCGGCGCCGGGAACCCCAACGCCACCGATCGAGCTCGCGGGCGGCGCCGCCAACGCAACGGCGCGACTCCGCTCGACCCGCGTCGAAGTCACCGACGCAGTGCTCGACCGGCTCCGAGGCGTGTGTGCGGAGGTGACCAACGAGCCCGCCACGCTCGCGGAGGCGAGCCGTGACTGGTGGCCCCTCGCCATGACCTGGGCGCTCGAAGGACAGGTCGCGGGGCTCGCCGATGCCGTTGCTCGCCCGCACACCGCCGATGAAGTCGCGGAGGTGCTGCGTGTGGCCAACGAGGCGCGGGTGCCGGTCACCGCCGCCGCGGGGCGCAGCGGGGTGTGCGGCGCGTCGGTACCGGTGCACGGTGGCATCGTGCTCGACCTCACCGCGCTCTCGGGCATCGTGGATGTCGACGACACGTCGCTTGTGCTCGACGTTCAGGCCGGCACCTTCGGCAACGTCCTCGAGGACGAGTTGCGCGCCGACTTCGACAAGACACTCGGCCACTGGCCTCAGTCGATCGACCTGTCGACAGTTGGCGGTTGGCTGGCGTGTCGCAGCGCGGGTCAGTTCTCCAACCGCTATGGCAAGATCGAAGACATCGTCGTCGGTCTCGATGTGACGCTGGCCGACGGGCGTCAGATCACCACCGGCGGTGTGCCGCGCCAGGCCGTCGGTCCCGACCTCAACCAGGTCTTCGTTGGATCGGAGGGAACGCTCGGGGTCATCACGGGCGCCCGGCTCAAGGTGCATGACGCCCCCCGCCACGAGGATGCGAGCGCCTGGGGCTTCTCGGACTTCGCTACCGCGCTCGACTTCTTGCGATTGGTGGCTCGGCGCGGAGGTTCGCCCGCGGTGTTGCGTCTCTACGACGCGACCGAGGCCGACCGCAACTACCAGACGGGCGACGTCAACGTCGTGCTCGCGCGCGACGAGGGTGACCCTGTGACCGTCGAGGCTGTGATGCGGATCGTGGCCGAGGAAGCCAAGGGTCTCGGCGGTGAGTCGATGGACGCGGCGCTGGTCGATCGCTGGATGGGACATCGCAACGACGTTGCAGCCCTCGAAGCGCTCATCTCCAAAGGCTTCGTCGTCGACACGATGGAGATCTCAGGCCTGTGGGCCTCGCTGCCTCGCATCTACGACGAGGCCATCGCCGCGCTCAAAGCCGTGCCCGGCACGCTGGCCGCGTCGGCACATCAATCACACAGCTATCTCGACGGCGGCTGCCTGTACTTCACGTTCGCAGGCAAGGTCGAGGCTGACGACAAAGACCGCTACTACCGAGCGGTGTGGGACGCCGGTCAGCGCGCGGTGCTGGCCAATGGCGGAGCGCTCAGCCATCACCATGGCGTGGGACTCAACCGATCTCGCTTCGTCGAGGAAGCCCTCGGACCGGCCTTTGACGTGTTGCGAGCGCTGAAGACCGCGCTCGATCCGAACGGAATTCTCAATCCGGGAAAGCTCGGCCTCCCGAGCCCGTTCGGCGAGACCGGCTATTGATCCCAGCCATCGATTGGCGCGCAGTCGGCGCGGGTGTTGTCGCCGCGCTCGTGCTGGCGCTCCCGGCCGCGCTCGTTGGTGCGATCGTGGTGAGCGATGAGTCGAACAACGGCGTCTTCATCTTCTTCCTCATGATCATGGCGGGGATGCTGGTCGGCGGATTCGTTGCGGGCTCCAGGCGACCCGACTCGCCGCTGACCCACGGTGCACTCGCCGCAGTCATCGGCTACTTCAGCGCGCAGACGATCACGGTTCTGGTGCGCGTCGTTGACGGTTCGAGGCTGCGATCACCCGTGGTGTACATCTTCAACGCGCTGCTGATGGCGTCGCTCGGTGTCGTCGGAGGGCTCGTCGCCGAACGGCGAAACGCGCGGTTGGGATCGCCGACGTGAGCGGCGGTTCGCTGCTCGTCATCGACGTCGGCACCAGCGGGCTGCGCGCCGCCATCGTTCGCCCTGACGCGTCCGTCGCGCATGCGCACTACCAAGCGCTGCTCCCTTCGTCGCCCGCACCCGGGTTCGTCGAGTTCGATCCGATGGCGATGGCCAAGGCCGCGCTCGAATGCTCGCACGCCGCGCTCGCTGAGGGCGGTCCGGTCGACGCGGTTGGCATCACCAATCAGCGCGCGTCAACCATCGTGTGGGATCGCGCCACCGGCGAGCCGGTCGGCCCCGGCCTCGGCTGGCAGGACCTCCGCACGATCGGCGACTGCCTCGTGCACCAGGCGGCCGGCCTGCGGCTGGCGCCGAACGCCTCGGCCACCAAGCTCACCAACCTGCTGGCGGCCGCCGGCGACGGCCGCGACCTCTGCTTCGGCACCGTGGACACGTGGATCGCGTGGCAGCTGTCGGCCGGCGCGCTG
>JBEEGD010000383.1:0-5832 GCA_041166685.1 Acidimicrobiaceae bacterium
GTCTTCACCGAAGCCGACCTCGACACCATCGCCTACAAGCTCAACAACCGGCCTCGACAAACCCTCGGCTGGATGAAACCATCACGCGCACTCGCCGACCTCGTTGCGCCGACTGGTTGAATCCGCCACACATCTCTGTGTCGTTTTGAGGGGGAAAACCCTAGGTATCGCCGCGGTCCATCTGGCGGAGGCGTTCGGTGAGCTTGGACATGATCGCACGGTTGGCCTTGGGCATCTCGTCGAGCAGCTTGCGGAACTGACTGGCGTCAAGAGCGAGCAACTTCATCGGAGTCAGCGCGCGGACCGTCCCGACTCTCGGCCGGTTGTCGATCAGTGCCATCTCACCGATCAACTCGCCCGGGCCGATGGTCCCCTTGCGCTCGCCCGCCATCTCGAACGCGGCCTCACCATCCACGACGATGTACGCCTCTGTGCCCGGTTTGCCCTGTTCGGTGAGGATCGCGCCCTGCTCGGCCTCGATCTCCTCGACCAGCTCTGCCACTCGGGACAGTTCGGCCGGCGTGAAGCCTTCGAACAACTCGATCTTGGCCAGCCGCTCAGCTCCGTCATCGATCTTCCTTCGGAACGGCATGGAGCTCCCCTCTGGCGCGTCGCGGCGTCACGGTAGCGCGGAGGCTCTGATCTGCTCCTCGGTGATGGGACCTTGCCGGATGATCACGAGGTCGGGAGCGGTCGCGTCGACCACCGTCGATGCCACGCCGTCGCAGTTGCCGCCATCGATCACGAGTGCAACTTCTCCCGCGAGCGAGCTGGCGGCCTCCCGTGCGGCGATCGGAGTGGGCACGCCGTGGCGGTTCGCGCTCGTCACCGCCAGCGGCCCGACGCGCCGGGCCAACGTCCGCACGAAGAGGTGCTCTGGGCACCGGACGCCGAGCGTGCCCCCAGTGCCGGTCCCGCCGCGGTCGCGGCGCGTGAGCACGATCGTGAGCGGCCCCGGCCAGAACGCGCGCGCCACCCGTTCCGCGGCGTCCGGCATCTCGATCAACGAGCGCGCCTGCTCCACAGAGTCCACGAGCACGGCGAGCGGAAAGGACGGCGGCCGGTCCTTGAGCTCGTAGATCCGATCCACCGCGACCTTGGAAGTCGCCAGCGCCGCCAGGCCGTACACCGTGTCGGTCGGCAGCACGAGCAATTGATCGCCGCGCAATGCGGCCTCCGCAGCATCGAGTGCCGTCGCGTCGTCCACGGCGACGAACTTCGTCATGGAAGTACTCTTCCATCGTGCGAGCCGCGGTGATGCGAAGCAAGCAACTGGTCGTCGACGACGTGCCCGAACCCATCGCTCGACCCGGTCAGGTGCTCGTGCGCACGCTCGCCTGCGGCATCTGCGGATCAGATCTGCACGCGCTCCAGTACGGCGACCTGATGGTCGAGATGAGCGAGCAGGGCAGCGCGGGCGGGACCGATGACCTCATGCGACCCCACATCATGGATCTCGCGCGCGATGTGGTGATGGGACACGAGTTCGTTGCCGAGGTGCTCGAGGTCGGCGAGAACGTGGGCAACAGCAAGGTCGGCGACATCGTGGTCTCGATGCCGATCACCTTCGACGAGCGAGGGGTGTACCCCATCGGCTACAGCAACGAGTACCCCGGTGGCTATGGCGAACTCATGGCGCTGTCCGACATGCTCGCCATTCGGGTGCCCAACGGGCTCGATGCCGACCACGCCGCGCTCACGGAGCCAATGGCCGTCGGAGTGCACGCGGTCAACAAGTCCGGCATTCAGCAGGGAGAGGCCGCGGTCGTACTCGGTTGCGGTCCGGTCGGCCTCGCCGTCATTGCCGATCTGCACCGGAAAGGCATCGAGCCGATCGTTGCCGCCGACTTCTCGGCCCGCCGTCGTGAGCTCGCGTCGGTGCTCGGCGCACACGAGGTGGTCGACCCTCGTGTGGAGCCGGCGGTCGACGCCTGGCGTCGCGTCGACGCTCGTCACGCCACCCGCAACCTCGTCATCTACGAAGCCGTCGGCGTGCCCGGAATGATCGACGCCGCGATCACGGCGGCCCCCCGCAATGCCCGTATCCTCGTCGTGGGCGTGTGCATGCAGCCGGACACAATTCGCCCCATGTTGGCCATCGGGCGCGAACTCTCGATCCAATTCGTACTCGGCTACGACCCGATGGAGTTCGCCGACACACTGCGGGCCATCGCCGAGGGCGAACTCGTCGCCGCCCCTTTGATCACGGGGCATGTCGGTATCGAGGGTGTCCCGCAGGCCTTCTCCGACCTCGGAGACCCAGAGGCGCACGCGAAGATCCTTGTGGTACCAGCACCTCAATAGCAGCGCCCGGATGCCGATGGGAGTCGGCGAGGTCGCCCGAGAAGGAAGCTGATGGCGAAGGCCAAGGTTCGATGCACCGGCTGCGGCGCCATGAACTCAGACGAGCTGTCCGACCGCTGTCGGGTCTGCCATGCGATCCTGCCTGACGCTGCCCGCCGCCGGGCCGCCAACCTCGACGCGAAAACCGACGGGCCCGCCTTCAGCGACCTGGTCGAGAGCGAAGTCTCCGCGTGGCAGGAATATGCCGAGGGCCGCAATCGGCCCGGCGCCAAGACCCGCCGTCCGGCTGAGGACGCAGCGCCGGCACCCCCACGACGATCGTGGTTCCGAAGCAAGCAGGCCTAACGGCCGTCACCTGATCATCTGACCGCGACGAGCACCCGAGGGCGCCCCGCCAGATCGGTGCGCACCTCCGCCTGCGCGTAGTCAGCGCACAGCTCGAGCGCCCGTTCGGCCTGCGTTTCGCCGATCTCGAGCACCACGGCGCCGTGCGGCTGCAACCATTCCGGAGCGTCGCGAACGATCCGCTCGACGGCTTCCAGTCCTGTCGGCCCCGCGATGAGGGCTTCGTGCGGTTCCCAGTTCGCGACCTCGGGAGGAAGCTCGTCGTGCGCGGCGACGTAGGGCGGGTTGGCCACGACGACGTCGATCGTGCCGGCGAGTTCTTGCGGCAGGGCGGTGAACCAGTCGCCCTTCCCGAGACGGACTCGCGTCGCGGCTCGACCGATGCCCGCGAGGTTCGCGCGAGCGACGTCGAGCGCCGAGTCGGATGCATCCGTGGCCCACACCGAGAGCTGGCTGCGCTCGACGGCAAGCGACAGCGCAATTACGCCTGATCCGGTACCGAGATCGACGGCAACCCGCGCGCCAAGGGTGTCGACCATCGCGAGGGCGTGCTCGACGACGACCTCGGTCTCGGGTCGCGGGATCAGTACCCGCTTGTCGACGAACACATCGAGCGAACGAAACCCCCATCGGCCGAGCACATACTGCAACGGCTCCCCCGCCGCGCGCCGCTCGACCATCGCATCGAATTGAGCGAGCGTGAGCGCGTTCGCAGGCCCATCGAGGTGGACCGTCAGCTCGGCGCCTTCGTACCCGCTCGCCTCCTCGACAATTCGCCGCGCGTCAGTACGATCACCGAGCAGGTCCGCGGCCTCGCCGAGCAGCCGGCGCCACGTCGGTGGATCAGACACCTGAATCAGACAACCGCCGGGTCTGTTCGTCGTGCACGAGCGCATCCGAGATCTCGTCGAGCTCTCCGGCCAACACCCGGTCGAGCTTGTAGATCGTGAGGCCCGGGACGCGGTGGTCGGTGAGCCGGTTCTCCTTGAAGTTGTACGTCCGGATCTTCTCGGAGCGGCCGCCGGCGCCCGTCTGACCGCGTCGAGTCTCGGACGCTTCGGCCTCCTGGCGGTCTTGCTCGAGTTTCAGCAAACGGGAACGCAGCACTTGTAATGCCTTGGCCTTGTTCTGGATCTGGCTCTTCTCGTCCTGCATCGACACCACGAGACCGGTCGGCTTGTGCGTGACGCGCACGGCGGAGTCGGTGGTGTTCACGGACTGTCCACCGGGCCCGGACGAGCGGTAGACGTCGATCTGAAGGTCGCGCTCGTCGAGAGCCACGTCGACCTCTTCGGCTTCGGGGAGCACCGTGACGGTGGCCGACGAGGTGTGGATCCGTCCTTGCGACTCCGTGACGGGAACGCGTTGGACCCGGTGCGGCCCGGCTTCGTGTTTCATCCGTGTCCAGGCCCCGTCGCCGCTCAGCAAGAAGGTGATCTCGTTGTAACCGCCCATCGGCGACGGATCCGATCCGAGCACCTCGAGCTTCCACCCGATGCGCTGCGCGTAGCCCTGGTACATCTGGAAGATGTCACGGGCGAACAGGTTCGCTTCTTCGCCACCTTCTGCACCACGGATCTCGACGATCACGTTTCGATCGTCGTTCGGATCAGTCGGAAGGAGCAGCACCTTGAGCTCGGCCTCGAGGCGTTCGATGTCTGCCGTCGCCGATTCCGCCTCGGTCCGCGCGAACTCACGATCGTCTCCCGCCGAATCGGACAGCATCTGCTTGGCCAGCTCGAGGTCATCAGTACGCGTGCGAAGTTCGCGCGCCCTCGACACGATGGCGTCGAGCTCCTTGTGCCGCTTCGCAAGCTCTCGGTAGCGCGATTGGTCTGCGAACACATCGGGGTCGGCCAGGCGCGCCTCGACATCGGCGAACTCGTTTTCGAGACCGGCGAGCCGCTCCAGCATGGTTGAACCTTACGAGCGGAAATCGCCAGTGAGCGCGACGACTTCCGCGGGCGCCTGCAGTCGCTTGGCGAGGGCTCGGGTGACGGGATGGTCGTCGCGCTCCGGGACGACCAGCATCAATCGTGCATCG
The DNA here is from genome assembly GCA_041166685.1 of Acidimicrobiaceae bacterium. Lineage (GTDB taxonomy): Bacteria > Actinomycetota > Acidimicrobiia > Acidimicrobiales > JACDCH01 > DASUCS01. The sequence goes on from JBEEGD010000383.1 coordinate 4,694, forward strand.
GGAGCCAGTGCGAGTCGAGCTTCGGCCGCCGCGGGCACGAGGTCGAGATCGACGCCGACCGAGAACACGACGACAGCGTCGGCCCCGACCGCGCAAGCGATGTCGCGTTCGCGGAGCCCGACTCGTGGACGGGGCGACGGAGCAGGCTCGAGGTGGTCGATACCGATGCGCTGCGGATCGTGGCGGAGCGTCCACCGCATCCAACGCTCTGGGACCAACTGGTTGAGCGGATGCGGTGGAGCGTCCGGATGACGGTGTTGTTGCACGATCCTGACCACGCGCTCGAGGGCCTCCGACGGCGCGAGGTCGCCGTGCAACATCGCGGTGAGCTCGCGATCGGCCTCCCCGACGCCGACCTCGAGCCGGCCGCCCGCGACGCGAGCCACTTCGAGACCGCGCAACTCGCCCGCAACATGGTCGCGCTCGTGCACCACCTCGAGCCCGACCTGCTCGAAGAGCTCACGAAGGTCTGGCGTGTCGGGCAACGGTCGAGCCGGCTCGAGCGGCTCGGGATCGGTGGCGTGGAGATCGGCGCCGTTGAGCCACCAGATCTTGGGTGGATCGACGAACAGCGACGCCTGTCGCGCGAGCACGCCGGCATCGTCCTCCGTGAAGAGATGCACATCGATCAAACCTTGCTGGCGGGCCCAAGCCATCGCCTTGCCCAAGGCTCGGGTGGCGTCGCGCTCGACGAGCAACCACCCTGACAGTCCGGCGGAACAGGCCGCGCCCCCTGGGAACGAGCTACGGGTGACGGTGTCGACGCCGAAGAAGGTCCGCACGAGTGCGGCGACCTTCGACTGGAGCAGCGCTCCGCGGCGCTCGGGATCCAGCGGGTGGACCGGAGTTACGACGACGACTTCTTGCGACGCCCGTAGCGACGCTCGAACCGGTCGATGCGGCCACCGGAGTCAACGAGCTTCTGCTTGCCTGTGTAGAAGGGATGGCACTCGGAGCACAGCTCGACGTGCATGTCGCCCTTGGTCGAGCGGGTCGTGAACGTGTTGCCGCACGAGCACTTCACTTCGGTCACGACGTACTTCGGATGGATGTCGGCCTTCATAAGGTCTCGCAGTCTAGGGGTTTCAACCAGAAATGGACGGGGCCTTGGCCACCTCGGCCAGGAACTCGTCGTTGGA
>JBEEGD010000384.1:0-2970 GCA_041166685.1 Acidimicrobiaceae bacterium
CCTGCACCTCGGAGTGGATCGACTTCACCTCGATGATCGAGGCCATCAAGCCAAGGTCGTCAATCGTTGCGACCGAGGTCGTCGTGACTTTCGACGGGGCCATGGTCGCAGTCGTCGTCGACGCTGCCTGACCGAAGGAAACCGCCCCGCCGGTCGCCGAGGCCGCGGTCTGCGCGGAACCGACAACCTTCGTCGGGCTAGCACTTGCCGACATCTGCCCGTACTTCTGACTCGCCGCGGGATGAGTCGGGTCGGGTGGGTACGTCGCGGTCGTGATGATCGGGTAGTTCGGCAGACGGGGGTCGAACGCGGGCAAGCCGGTGGCCACCGTGGCGCCTGGGTAGACCGTGCTCGCAGTAGCTGCGCCAAACGGCCCCGACTGAAGCGTGGCGTCGCTGTAGGAGTAGCGCATTTCGCCTTGCGGGCTTGTCGGCACTGGGAAGAACGGCTCGTAGACCAGAATGGAGATCGGCGCAGAGAACCCGAAGTCGTCGAACCCGCTGATCTGCGCATCGGCCGCCGACGCCGAGGGAAACATCGGCGCAAACGCGACGAGCGAGCCAACCCCCAGGCTTCCGATAGCGGCAAAAACTTTGCGCTTCATGCTGCACCTCCGAGGTACGCCTCGGACAACTCAGCCGTCAGGTCCTCGGGCTGTCCCATGGCTACGATCCGTCCGCTCAGCATGACGGCGCCATACTCGGCAACCGCGAGCGCCGTGCGGGCGAACTGCTCGACAACGAGCACCGAGATCCCCGACTTTGCGATCTCAGCGACGGCTTCATAGAGCTGCGCGACGATCAGCGGCGCGAGCCCCATGGACAAGTCGTCGAGGACCAGCAGCTGCGGCTCGGTGGTGAGTGCCCGCGCCATCGCCAGCATCTGCTGCTCGCCGCCGGACATGGTGCCGGCCAGCTGGCGGTGGCGTTCCTTCAAACGGGGGAACCGCGCGAAGGCGGTTTCCCGGACCTGCTTCTCGCCGACTCCGGCGTAGGTGCAGAGACGGAGGTTCTCGTCGACGGTCAGGTTCGGGAAGATGCCGCGGCCTTCAGGGATCGTGCACAGCCCAGCCTTCGCCAAGTCCTCGGCAGGCAGCCCGTTGACGTGGTGCCCGGCGAGATGGACGTGGCCGCGCGTCGGCTGCATCAGCCCGGCGATGACGTTGAGCAAGGTGGTCTTGCCCGCGCCGTTCGGGCCAAGCAGGGCGACAACGGTTCCGGCCGGGACGACGAGGTCGACCCCGCGAAGAACCTCAATCTGGCCGTACGCCGCATGGATGTCGATGACCTCGAGCAGCGGGCTGGCGGGAACTGGCGTCGTCATGCCTTGCCTCCGACGACGGCCGGTTCGTCGTCCGGTGCGGCGCCGAGGTAGGCGTCCTGCACCCGCGGGTCGGCGCGGATCTCTTCCGGCAGACCCGAAGAAAGGATCGTTCCGAAATCGAGGACATGGATGTAGTCGCAGACACCCATGACGAGGTCCATGTCGTGCTCGACGATGAGGACGGCCTTGCCCTCGGAGACGAGGCTGCGCAGCAGGTCGGCAAAGTCGTCGGTCTCCTCCTCGTCGAGACCCGACGACGGCTCGTCGAGCAACAACAGCCGCGGGTCGATCGCGAGAGCGCGGGCTAGCTCGAGCAGCCGCGCGGTGCCGGTGGGCACCGAGTCGGCCTGCTGGTGCGCGAGCTTGCGCAGCCCGATGCGGTCGAGGATCCCGTCCACCTTGCTCGCGATGTCGACCTTGGTGCGCGACCAGCGCTGGTGGATCTCCGCGGCAACCTGGATGTTCTCCTGCACTGAGAGCGACCCGAACGCCTCCAGCCGCTGGAACGTGCGCGCGATGCCCTTGCGGGCCCGCGCGTGCGTGCCCAGGTCGGAGACGTCGTCGCCGAGGAAGCTCACCCGACCTGCGGTGGGCGGCTGCAGGCCGCTGATGACGTTGAACATCGTGGTCTTGCCCGCGCCGTTAGGCCCGATCAGGGCGGTGATGGTGCCGGGCTCGACGGAGAACGTCGCGTCGTTGACCGCGGTGATGCCACCGAAGCGCACGGTCACGCCGTCGACCTCGAGCATCTTCGTCTCAGGCTGGCCCACCCACGATCACCTCCTCCCGTCCGGAGACATCCGGTCGGTCGGCATCAGTGTCAGCGCCTTGGTTCGGCACCGACGAGCCGCTGCCCTTCGTGACCAGACCCTGCGCGAAGCGGCCCGCCTTAAAGGCGTACGAGATCAGCCCATTCGGGTTACGTCCGAGCACGATTGCGGCCGCGCCGATGGAGATCGACGACCACTGCTGCACGAGGTGTGGTCCCCGGAGCAACGCAGTTAGCACCAGGCCGCCGAGAGCAGCACCGCTAATGGAGGTGATGCCACCGACGACCGCCATCAGCACCACTGGCAGGTTCTGGATGAAGGTGAAGTTGACCTCGCCGTAGGACACCGCCTGGAAGGCATACATCGCGCCGGCGAACCCGGCCATCGCCGACGACAGTGCGAACACGGCAACCCGGGTCAGCGTGAGGTTCAACCCGAGCGTCCCGCAGGCGGCGGGGCTGTCCCGCAGCGCGATGAGCAACCGCCCGTAGCGACCGCGCCGGATCGCGAGCACCATAAGGCCGAGCAAGACGAAGACGACCGCGGCGAAGACGGCGTACCGCTGCTCGGAGCTGACGCTCAACCCGAACAGGTTCGGTCGCTTGACGACGACGTTGGCGCCGCCTTGGAAGCCGATGTCGGCGTTGAAGATCACATAGTCGACGAGCTCGGCGAAGGCCAGCGTGGCGATGGCCAGATAGAGCGTGCCGAGCCGGATCGCCAGCAGGCCGAGCACGGCCCCGACCGCGCCGGCGAGCGCGGCCGCGACGACGAAGGAGTACGGCGACGTCGTCCCGAGCTTGCCGATGATCAACGCGCCGAGACCGGCGAACGCCAGCGGAGCCAGGTTGAGGTACCCGCCGTAGCCGGTGAGCAG
>JBEEGD010000385.1:0-3719 GCA_041166685.1 Acidimicrobiaceae bacterium
TGCCGATCAGCGTCTTGACGCCGGTCGCCTCCTCCTCGATCACCTTCTCGACCATGGCGCGCACGTACTCGAGCTCGGTCTCGTAAGCGACCAGCGGGATCATGATCTCGACCTCCGGCTCGGCCCCGGTGCGATCCTGCACCGCGCGCGCGGCGCGCATGATCGCGCGCACCTGCATCTGGAAGATCTCCGGGTGGATGATCCCCAGCCGCACGCCGCGGGTGCCGAGCATCGGATTCACCTCCGACAACTGATGCACGCGTTCCAGCGTCGTCTCGAGCTCTGCGAGATCGTCGGACAGCTCGATGCGCGCTCGCTCGACCTCCTGAATCACGTCCTCGGCATTCGGCAGGAACTCGTGCAGCGGAGGGTCGAGCAGCCGGATCGTCACCGGCATGCCCGCCATCTCCTCGAACAGCCCCTCGAAGTCCTTCTGCTGCAGCGGCAGCAACTGGTCGAGTGCCGCGATCCGGTCTTCCTCCGAGTTGGCCATGATCATCGCGCGCATCTTCGGCTGACGGTCGGCAGCCATGAACATGTGCTCGGTCCGGCAGAGGCCGATGCCCTCCGCGCCGAACTCACGAGCGCGCTTGGCGTCGGCAGGCGTGTCCGCATTGGTGCGAATGCCGAGCCGGCGAACGTCGTCGGCCCACTCGAGCACGGTCCAGAGCCGATCCAGCACGGGCTCGAAGTTCGGGTCCTCGGCGGGATCCACCAGCGGCACGTCGTCGGCGGTCACGATGCCCGCGCTGCCGTCGATAGCGATCATGTCGCCGCCGTGCAGCAGCACACCGCCGGCCCGCACCGTCCGCTCGACCAGGTCGATCTCCAGGCGCGCCGCGCCGGTCACGGCCGGCTTGCCCATTCCGCGCGCCACCAGCGCCGCATGGCTCGCCTTGCCGCCCTCGCTCGTGAGGATGCCGCGCGCCGCGTTGAAGCCGGCCACATCGTCGGCCTCCGTGAACGGCCGCACGAGGATCACATTGCGGCCGGCCTGCCCGGCCTCGACGGCCTCCCCGGCCGTGAAGACGATCTCGCCCTTGGCCGCGCCCGGCGACGCGTTCACGCCCTTGGCCATCACCTTGTACTCGGCAGTAGGGTCGAACACCGGGTGCAACAGCGTGTCGATCGAACCGGCGTCGATCGTGCGCAGCGCTTCCTCGCGCGTCAACAGACCCTCGTCGACCGCGTCGGTCGCGAACCGGACGGCAGCCTGCGCCGGCCGCTTCGCGTTGCGCGTCTGCAGCATGTAGAGCTTGCCCTGCTCGATCGTGAACTCGCAGTCCTGCATGTCCTTGTAGTGCGCCTCGAGCTGGCGCAGGATCTCCTCGAGCGTCGCGTACGCCTCCGGCATGACCTGCTCGAGCTCTGCGATGTCGCGCGGGGTCCGCACGCCTGAGACGACGTCCTCACCCTGTGCGTTCACCAGGAAGTCGCCCGAGAGCTGCGGCTCGCCGGTGCGCTCGTCGCGTGAGAAAACGACCCCGGTGCCGGAGTCCTCGCCCTTGTTGCCGAACACCATCTGTTGGACGTTCACCGCTGTGCCCCACTCGTCCGGCAGGTGGTTGATGCGGCGGTATGACACGGCCCGCTCGCCCATCCACGAGTCGAACACAGCCCGGATCGCCTGCTGAAGCTGGTCGCGGGGATCCTGCGGGAACTCCTCGCTCGTCTGCTCGCGGTAGAGGTCCTTGAACTTCTCGACGAGCGCCTTCAGGTCGTCGACGGACAGCTCGGTGTCGAGCTGGACGCCCGAGCGCTTCTTCTGCTCGGCGATGGCGGCCTCGATCTTCTCGCCGGACACACCTCGGCAGACGTTCCCGAACATCTGCACGAAGCGTCGGTACGAGTCCCAGGCGAACCAGTCGTTGTCGGTGGCACGTGCAAGACCCTCGACCGACTCGTCGTTCATGCCCAGGTTGAGGACGGTGTCCATCATCCCCGGCATCGACTCGCGGGCTCCGGAGCGAACGGACACGAGCAGGGGGTCGTCCGAGTCGCCAAGCCGCTTGCCTACGTGGTCCTCCAGACGCGCGAGAGCCTCGGAGACTTGGTCGTCGAGTCCGTCTGGCTCCTGGCGGTCGGCGTTCATGTAAGCGACGCAGGCCTCGGTGCTGATCGTGAACCCGGCTGGTACTCGCTCGGCTCCGAGGATGCGCGTCATCTCGGCGACGTTCGCCCCCTTGCCCCCGAGCAGATCGCGCATGTCGCGTCCGCCCTCCTCGAACGCGTAGACCCACTTCGCCTTTGTCGCCGTCGCCACTGGGCGCTATCTCATCAGAAACGAGTCGAGGCGCCCGAAGGCGCCTCGACTTTCCTGCTTGCTCAGCCGCTGATGCGGCGTCGCGTTACTTCTTCTTCTTCTTCGGTGCGAACACCTTCGTGTTGACCGTCTTCGTCGCCGACTTCGTCGACGACAGGCCGGTCACCGCGTTGACGTTCGTCACCGTGACGGCAATGGCCACCTTCTTGGCCTTTCCAAGCGCCAAACGGAAGGCCGGCGGAATGGTCGACTTGACGACCGAGACCTTGCCACCCGCAGCACGGTACGAAGGCGAACCGAGCTTGAGGATGATCTTGCCGATCTTCTTCTTGGTCTTGATGTTGACAACGCCGACACAGCTCGGCTCAGTGGCCGGGCATGTGACGCGGACGAGCACGTAGCCGCTCTTCGTGACCGTGACCGTCCCAATCACGACCTGAGCCGGCGGTGTGACCTGCACCGTCTCGCAGTCGCCGTGAATTTCGTCACGGGCGTCTGCACTGACGCTGTCGGTACCAGCACCACAGTCAGCCTCGTCACGGCTGAGGTCAGCGATGACGATGGTGTCGTTGCCCTGACCACCATCAACGTGAACCGAGCCGTTTGGCCCAGCGCCGTTGAGGTTGTCGTTGCCATCGCTGCCGAACAGGGCGTCGTTACCACCGTTACCGACGATGGTGTCGTTGCCGCTGCCGCCACCGAGCTCGTTGTCACTGGGGCTACCAGTGATCGTGTCGTCGGCGGAGCCGGTGAAGACGTCTTCGACGTCCGCTCCGACCGTGTCGTTCTCGACCAGGCGGTTCGGCGAGGCGAGCTCACCGTCGTTTGCCTGACCGTCCAGCGTGACCGTTATCGGACGGGTCGAGCCACGGCCATAGAACACCTGGTCCGAGCCATCGCCGCCGCTGATCACGTCGGTGTCGCTGTCCGGCACGGAGGCGTCCGTGCGAGTCGGACCGTCGCCACCATCGACTTGATCGTCGCCTGCGCCGCCGTTGACGTTGTCGTTCTGGGCGCCGCCTTCGACATCGTCGTTGCCATTACCGCCGTCGAGGGCGTCCTGGTCACCGCCGCCGAACAACGTGTCGCGACCCTCGCCGCCACCCATGGTGTCCTGGCCGAAGCCACCGCTGAGGGTGTCATCGCCGCCATTGCCCTGGATGTTGTCGTTTGAGTCGCCACCGGTCAGATCGTTGTCTGCATCCGTGCCGGTGATCGTGTTCGGCCCATCACCACCGGTGATGTTCTCGATGTCGCCACCGATGTTGTCGGCCTCCGTGGGGACCGACTTCCCGGCTAGATCCTTGTGCGCCGCGGACCCGTCGTTTGCGACGCCATCCTCGGTGAGATTCAGTGCAACCGTACGGTTGAACCGGCTGCTGTAGCTGATGGAGTCCACCCCATTGCCACCAGTCAGGGTGTCGTCATCAGGGTTGTTCGTGTCAACGTTGTTGAC
>JBEEGD010000386.1:0-6071 GCA_041166685.1 Acidimicrobiaceae bacterium
GGTGGATAACGGGGCTATAGCCCCGTTATCCACCCCGAGTTCGACGGGGTCAGCGGCTGGAGCGGCGGAAGCGGCCGGTGCGTGGCTTGCCGCGGTCCTTGCCGTCGTTTACCGAAGCGGCGCGAGCCGTGCGGATCGCCTCGAGACGGTGGCGCATCGCGTCGCCGCTGCGCGTCGCGCTGTGTCGCTCTGCGAGATCTCGTCGCGCGCGCTCGCCTCGATGTTCGGCCTCCGAGCGGTCGTACACGACCTCGCGCATCGCGGCCGCGGCGGCATCGACCTGCGGTTCCGCCCATTGCGCGTCGGCGGGGTAGGGGAGCGCGTCGGGCCCGACGGTCGTCATGGTGTGGGGCACGAGCCAGCTGTTGTCCGCGGTCATGAAGGCGAGGTTTCCGGACCACGCGGTGGCGATGGCCGGTTTACCGAGCGCCATGCATTGCGCCAGTCCGAGCCCGAAACCCTCGGCCCGGTGCAACGACACGAAGCAGTCAGCAGCCAGCAGCAATCCGGCCTGCTCGTCGGCCGTCACGTAATCCTCGAGCAACACGATGTGCGGATGGGGTTTCGCGGCGAGGCGCAGCTCCTCGCGCTCGCGCATCCGCTTGTCGCCGTTGATGCTCTTGACCACGAGCATCGGACCGTCGTCCGGTCCGAACGCGTCGGCGAACGCGTGCACCACCCCAAGCGGGTTCTTGCGCTCGAACGTGCTCAGGAAGTCGAAGCTGTTGAGAAACAGGAACCGGTCCTCGGGCAGGCCGAGGTCGCGACGACTGGCTCCGCTCGCCGGTGGGATGACCGCGAGCGGGATCTGGATCACCGGCTTCGTCGTGTGAGCCCGAAACACCTCGGCGCAGAAATCGCTCGCCACCCAGATCTCGTCGACGAGCTCGAGGCCGCGGCGCATCGCGGGGGTGATCTGCTCGTTCTCCCAGAACCAGAACCCAATGACGTACCGGTCCGCGAGCAACGCCGGGCCGACCTCGCGGGCAAAGACCTCGAGTTGGTCGGCGGTGACGCAGGCGACGGTCGTGTCGAACGGGGCGTTGTTCGGCGACGTGAGCTCGACCTCGATCGACTGCTCATTCTGTGTTCCGGCCGCGGACACCACGACGTGGGGGATCGACCCCACCTCCAGTCCGAGCAACAACAGCCGCGCCGCCTCCCCGAGCCCGAGCACCGCGCGCACATAGCCGGCCAAGTTGACACCGGGCAGGCGGCGACGGTCACCGAGGTCGGCGGGTGGCGGCGGCGGAACGAGGGCGTCGGGGATCGCCGCCTCGTGGTGCCCGTGCTCGCGCGCCCACGCGAGGAACGCGTCCGTGTGCTCGCCGTCAGGGTCGGGGAACGCCGCATGCAGGTCGACGCGCTCGAACCAGACCTGCGTCAGGTAACGCGACGGACGAGGCGCGGCGGACGCGACGGCCGGCGACGCGAGCCATGTCAGTACGCGCTTGGCAGAGCCAGGTCCGAACGCCACCGGTGGGCGCTCGCCCGCTTTCAGCGCCATCCGATACACGCGGCGCATGCGATCGTCGATCAACGTGCCGTCGTCGAGGTGCGTCCAGCCGTAGGCCTCCGCTCGAGCTGTCGCCCAACCGAGATCGAGCAACTCGCGACGGCGTTGGTCGCACAGGGCGGCGAGCGCGTCGTGTTCGCTGAGCAAGATGCGTGGCCGTTGTCCCATCGCGGCGTCGAGGAGATGAGGCCGGTCGGGGTCGAAGCCGCGAAAATGGAAGGTCCTCACCGGTTGACCGTCGACCAGCGGCCCCGCCTCCAGCCGACGGGCGTGCAGGTTCCAGTCCGCGACCTGGACGCCGACGTCGTGCACGATGTCGGTGGGAAACATGACGGGCACGGGGTCCAGCCAGCGCTGGTCTCCCCAGGCAAGGTTCTGCGGCTCGAACACGCAGTCGAGGTAGAGATGGCCCGACCAGTAGTCCAAGAAGTCGGTCGCCGCTGGCCCCACCGCGACGAGTCCGGCATCGAACACGCCGCGGCCGAGCATGTCGAACACGGTGGGCGAGCGCCCGTCGTCCGGGAACGGCACGGTCGCATGGGGCACGAGCACCACGCCATCGGCGCGGCTCGGTGACAACCCGTCGTCGAGCGGGGCGTAGACTGCCACCTCTGGCGCCAGATACATCGCCGGCGCATGGTGTGCCTCGACAAGGTGCCGCAGCGCGTAGGGCTTCAGCGCCCGGATGAGTTCCGCCTCGTGATAGATGAACGCCATGTCGAGGAAGTGACCCTCCTCGATCGGCAGCTCTTGCGGAAGCCGCAGCTCGAATTCCACTTCCCCATGTCCACGGAGCCAGTCATCGTCGGCGTCGACGACCACCACGCAGAACCGGGCTCCGGGGTGGTGCTCAAGGAAGGAGCGCGCGAGGGCGCGGGCGAGCGGGAGCTGTCGGCGCGAAACAACGGTGCAAGCGTTCATCGGGGAGCAGCGGGGGCGTCGCTAGCGGCGGACCCTAGCCAAGAGGCCGATGTCTTTCGGGCGTCAGAGCCGAGAGCGGCACGCCAACCGGCGGTTGACCCCGACCTCCTTCCGTGGTGGTACCGGGTCGGTCTCGTCGTTGCCCTCTCCGTGGTGCTGGCCGTCTCGGTTGCAGGGACCGGCCTCGCCATGGTGGGGGAGTTCCGACCTGCGCTGCTGGTGATCGTCGCCGCCCCGATCGTGTTGGTGCTGGTACGGGCGTGGCGGCCGCTGTTGCGTGCGCCCGACGACCCGATCGGGCCACGATACGCGGCCGTCGCACTCGCCATCGTGGTGGTGTTCGTTTCGTTCGCGGCGCGGCAGTCGACGCAGCACGTGATCGTCGATCGCGACCCAGGGGTGTACGTGAACACCGGTCTCTGGCTCGCGCGCCACGGCGACCTCTACGTGGCCACGGACTCGGCGGCATTCGGACAGCCGACACCGGCCCACGTCCGTTTCGACACTCCCGGCTTCTACTCGGGGGCCCCGGGCAACCGGCTGTACCCGCAATTCCTGCACGTGCTTCCCGTTCTGATCGCCACCGGCGACCTGATCGGCGGACGCGGGTTCGCCCTGCGCGTACCCGCCATCGTCAGTGGGCTCGCGCTGCTGGCGATCTACGCGTTCGCCACTCGCTTCCTGCGCCCGCCGCTCGCGCTCGGGGTGCTGCTGCTGACTGCAGTCAACATGACGACTGTCGTCTTCGCGCGCGACGCCTATACCGAGCCGCTCACGCAACTCTTGCTGTTCGCGGCGCTCTGGACGTTGTGGCCGAGCAAACGAGCGCTGTCACCGGGTCATGGCACCGCCATCGGGCTCCTGCTGGGCGTGTGCGTGATGACGCGCATCGACGCCGTCGTGTATCTCATCCCGCTGGTTGGTTGGGCGTTTCTCGAGCTGCGGCGTGATCGGTCGGCACGGAGGTGGATGGGTCCGGCTGCGATGGCCGCCGCCGTGCCGTTGTCGCTCGCGTTCATGGACGCCACGGTGTACTCGAAGCCGTATGCCTCTGACCTCGGTCCTTCCGTCGTTCCGCTTCTCATCGCGTTCGGTGTGGTCGTTGCCGTCGGCGCAGTATTGGCCGAGCGGCCCACATTGTTCTCCCGCGCGCAGGCAAGGTTCCACGCTCGACGACAGAAGATCGCCATGGTCAGCGCGTGGGTGGTTGCGGCGATCGCGTTCCTTGCCTGGGTCGTTCGCCCCTTGATCTCGACCACGCGCGCCGCGAGGGCGTCGTCGTACGCAAACAACCTCGAGGTGCTTCAGCGCGCTGAGGGCGTGGCGATCGATGGCTCGCGGACGTACGCCGAGGACAGCGTGCGCTGGTTGGGCTGGTATCTCGGCCCGACCGTGATCGTGCTCGGCTTCGTCGGGCTGGCGTACCTCGTGTGGCGTCTCGTTCGAGGAGAGCGTCGCGAGATGGCGCCGTTCATCGCGCTGTTCGCCGTGGTGACCGCCTTGTATGCGTGGCGTCCGAGCATCGACCCCAACCAGCTGTGGGCGATGCGGCGCTTCTTTCCAGTGACGATCCCCGGTCTGTTGTTGCTGGCCGGCGTCGCCGTCGAGCTCGTCGGTCGGTGGCTCGCTCGTCTGGAGTTCAGTTGGCGCGATCGGCGCCGCATTGCCGTGGCTCTCGCCGTCTGTCTCGGAGGTCCCGCGCTCATCATCCCGCTGCGCGAGTTGAGGCCGGTGTTCCTCGAACGAGAGCTCGTACCCTTGCGCGCGGCCATGGACGTCGTGTGCGGCGAGCTGCCTGATCACGCACTCGTGTTCATCCCCGAACCTGGTTTGTTCGCTGACCGAATCGCCCCGCCCTTGCGAACTGTCTGCGGCGCAAGCGTCGCGATCGGCGATGCGCGCCCGGCCGACAGCACCGTTGCTACGACCCTCAACGACACCGCGCGAAAACAGGGCCGGCCCTTCCTCGTCGTCAGCAACCACGCTGATCCGTTCAACGCGTCGACGACCTCCGTGCCGGAGTCGCAACTCGCCGTGAGTGTCACGTATCACCGGCTCGAGCTGAGTGTGGAGTCCGTGCCGAACGACCTCTGGGATGAGGATTTCGAGGTGTGGGTAGCCCGGTGGTCGTGAACTTCCGGTTACGACAAGATTTTCCGACCCGGCGAGCCCGCGGCCGCTAACCTCCCGTCGCCCTGTGAAGCGCACCCAGTCAGACTCCTTCTCCGCAACAGCCTTCGCGTCGATCCTCGCTTCCGCCAAGCAAGGCGGGCAGCGCGCGTGGTCCTCGCTCTACAAGGACCTTGCGGGTCCCGTTCTCGGTTATCTCCGGCTCCAAGGCGCGGCAGAGCCCGAAGACCTGCTTGGTGAGGTCTTCCTCCACATCGCTCGCAAGATCGAGACGTTCGAGGGCGACGCCGCGGGCTTTCGCTCGTGGGTGTTCATGGTCGCCCACAATCGGGTGATCGACGAGCGTCGCCGCCGCGGCCGCCGTCCCGTCGAGTTCGCCACGCCTGAGCAGCTCGAGCCGATACCGGCGCTGGCCAACGTCGAAGATGCCGCGATGCGGGCGATTTCGCTCGAGCGCTTCAACGCCTTACTCGCCGGGCTGACGCCCGATCAGCGGGCTGTGTTGCACCTTCGCATGGTGGGTGGCTTCACGATCGAGGAGATCGCGACGATTCTCGGCAAGCCGGCGGGCGCCATCAAGGCCCTGCAGCGACGGGCTCTCGGCGCGCTGCGACGGGATGAGCTGATGGTGGTATCGCCATGACCCTTCCGGGCGGTGACGATCTAGTGACGTCTGCTCACGCGCTCGGTAGGGGCTGCGCCGACTTGGGGCTCGACGACGTGACGCGCGCCGAACTGGATGCGTGCTGGGCGATCCTCTGCGCGGAACCGCCACCCGAGTTGGCCGAGCGGCACATCCACGCGGCTGCCGCGGCCGCAGGAATGGCCGCGCGTGGGCTCCGTTCGGCCCGTTCGGGCCGGTCGATCATGCGGGGGGCGGCCGTGGCGGCCATCGCGTTCGCCGCGACGTCAGGCCTCGCCGCCGCCGACGTGCTCCCGCCCGCGGCCGCCAGGGTCATCGACAAGGTGGTCGAGACCATGCGGGTCGCGGTCAACCCCGTGCCCGAGGAGCCGATCGCGGCACCGCCCCCGCCTGGCGCGCCACGCCCCGCGACTCGTACGGCCGCGCCGGTCGAAACCCCCACGACGACCGAGCCGCAGCCCGTTGCCCCGGCCACGACGGCGCCCGCCTCATCGACGACCACGCTTCCGGCGCCGCCGGCCACGCCGACGACCGTCCCCGCCCCGCCTCCGACCACCACCGTTCCGGACGGCAGTACCCCACCGCCCACGACCATCCCCGATGACGGCACCGCCACCGCACAGGGCACGACGACGACATCGACGAGCACGACCACGACGACCCCTTCGTCGAGCACCACGACGTCCACGACGCAGCCGCCGCCCACCGAACCGCCGGCCACGACGCCCTGATCGCTGGCGTCCGTCGCCGGCACCCCATATCGGCGTCCGCGTTGCTCCACGTGTTCCTCGGCACCAAGGCGCAGTACATCAAGACCGCGCCCGTACTTCGCGAGCTCGACCGGCGGGCGACGCCGTATCG
>JBEEGD010000387.1:0-3150 GCA_041166685.1 Acidimicrobiaceae bacterium
CGTCGCCATCAGGTTGTTGACCTGGCCGGTGGTCGTGTAGCCCTGCTGCATCATGTCGTCCACGGTCGCCCACCCGTCGCCGGCGTGGTACATCTCGAACTTGTTCTTGGCCACGTCGCCGTAGAACGCCGCCGGATCGTAGGCCTGCGGAGAGATGTCGATGCCCGCGGGCTTGAGCGCGTTCTGCAGGAGCTGCGTGTTGCAGCGGGCCTGCTCCCAGTTGCTCTCGAACGGCACGGGGACGTGGAGCTTCGTGCCGTCCTTGATGCCCTTGACACCCTGCGCCGTCCGGGTGCCGCCGCCGTTGCTCTTCCAGCCCGCTGCCGTGAGCAGCGCATCGGCGCGCTGCAGGGCGACCTTGCTGGAGACCTTGTACCGATCGAGCCCGGGCGTGTAGGCCCAGCTTCCCGGCAGGATGATCCCGCCATAGGAGACGCCGCCGGTGTTGTTCCAGCAGGCGGACTTACGGTCGGCGCGCGGCACCATGTACGCGAACGCCTGGCGGACGCGCACGTCGGAGAACGGCGGCTTCGACTTGTTCACGCCCCAGATCAGCACCCCGGGGCTCGGCGGCGCGAAGAGGTCGATCTTCCCGGCCTTCTGGAGCCGCTGGGCATCGGTCGGCGCCATCGGGAAGTACATGTCCGCAGTTCCCGAATCGAGGGCGGCTGCGGCGCTCGTGGGATCGCTTGCGAACGTGTAGGTGATCGTCTTGAGCTTCGGGTACCCCGTCTTCCAGTAGTTCGGGTTCGCGGTCAGCGTGATGTGATCCTTGGCGATGTACTCGGACAGCATCCAGGGACCCGATGTCGCGGTCGGCTTCGTGAAGTACGTGGGGCTCGCGCCTACGGCCGCCTGCGAGAGGATGGCGGCGTTGCCGACCCGCGCGAGGGCGTTCAGGAAGACTCGCGACTTCTGCTTGAGCGCGACCGTCACAGTCGTCGGGTCGACGACGGTCACCGACTTCATCACGCTCAAGGCCGACTTCAGGGCGGCGCCCGTCGCGGCGCGCTCGAGCGAGAACTTGACGTCTGCCGCCGTGATCGGCGTCCCGTCACTGAACTTCGCGCCGGAGCGGAGGTTGAACGTGTAGCCGAGGCCGTTCGGGTCGGCCTTCCAGCTCGCGGCCAGGTCCGCCACGAGCTTCCCGCTCTTGTCGTAGTCGAGCAGGGTGTCGTACGTCAGCTCCATGACACGGATCGATGCCTGTGTGACCGCGTCGTTCGGATCGAGGCCCGACGTCGGCTCTGCCGCCAGGATCCTCAAAGTCGTGGTGTCCGTGGCGACCGTCTTCTTCGCGGTGCCGGACTGGTGGGCGGAAGCCCCGTTCGCAACGATTCCCGCTATCGCCAGCGCGACGAGCGAGCTTGCGATAGCAGCGAAACGCAGGTGACGCCGCCGCGTCGTTCCCTGCTGGTGAGGTGCGTCCATCAGTGTCTCCGTCTCTCAAGTGGATTAGTACGGGCTAGTACGTGGCCTTCTCGAACCCGAGAAGGAGTTACCACGTCTCAACTACGAACCTCCTCGTGCGTCGCGGGCCTCGATCAGTTCGTCGCACGCTCGCACGAAGTCCGCGGTCGTGGCCGTGTATCCCACGTTCGACTCGATGAACCGGACGGCCATGAAGTTGGCCCACTCTCCGGCCTCGGTCTCGGGATACTCCTTCGTCCGGATCGCGTCGCGAAGTGCGATCACGCGGTAGTTCCGGTACATCGCCTCAGTGACCGTCGTCGCGAGACAGATCTGTGCGTCAAAGCCGACGACGACGAGGTTCCGCGCGCGGTAGCTGCGAAGCAGCGAGTCGAGATGCGTCTCGAAGAAGCCGCTGTAGAGCTGCTTCTGGACGACGGGCTCGCCCGGCTGCGGTGCGATGATCGAGGCGTGCTCCAGGATCGGTGTGGGCGGCTGCCAGGCCTCGAGCACGTCGACCCCGCACGTGCGAATCGACATGTTCCGCCACTCGCTGTCCTCGGTCAGTCCGGGCGAGAGGTAGTTCGTCACGTAGACGACCTTCAGGCCTGCTGCCTTCGCCTTTGCTTTCGCGGGAACGATCCGCTGCTGCACGATCTCGGCGTTCATGTCACCTCGAGCCGGCCGATAGAAGCTCGGCAGGTCCGGATCCGCCGGTGCCCCGGGTTCGTATGCCGTTCCGTAGACGTCGATCAGCAGGAAGACGGTTTCTGAGACAGCGAGCTCGAGCGGCTCCTCGATCCCCCCGAGCGGGTTGCTCGCTGGATACTGGCGGTAGTAGCGGCCTGAGAGACGGAGCGCGCTCGGCGAAGCGCTCGCGAGGCCGCTGGGCTCGTGTGCGAGCTTCATGCTCGGCCGCCTTCCGGTGTGGGCTCCGGCGTCGCTACGCCCGCGACGACCTCCTGCAGTAGACCGGCCTCGATGACGGAGAGGTGCTCGCGCATGCGCTCGCGCGCGGCGGCCCCGTCGGACTGCTCGATCGCCTCGAGGATCGACTGGTGCTGCTCGAGGAAGATGTGGAATGTCTGGTTGCGGCCGCCAGTGCGCTGTTTGAGAAGGCGCCAGGTTCCTTGCCGCATGATCGGGATCAGGCGCTCGAGCAGCAGGAGCAGCACCGTGTTCTGCGATGCCGCAGCGATCGTCTGGTGGAAGTCGAGGTCGACGTCAGTCGGGTCCTCGGCGCTCTCGACGAGGATCGCTTGCTGCTCGACCGACTCCCGCAGCCGGGCGATGTCCTTGTCTCGCCGATTGATCGCTGCGAGCTCCGCGCAGAGCGGTTCGATGGCGAGGCGCGCGACGATCATGTCGAGGGGGCTGTGGTCACCGGTTGCCGCCGCCTGAGCGCGGAGCATGGCCACGTTCGAAACGCCGGCATCGGTCACGAACGTCCCGCTTCCGGTGCGCACATCGAGGACACCCGCGTGCTCGAGGACGCGGATGGCCTCGCGGACAGAACTGCGGCTCACTCCGAGCTGCACCGCCAGAACGCGCTCGGCGGGCAGGGCCGTGCCGGGCGGAAGCCCACCTGCCTTGATCGCCTCGACCAGCTGGTCGACGATCGAAAGAGAGAGCTTGCTGCGGTCGACTGCTCGGAGTCCAAAAGTCATGTTGGCGAGATGGCGTGTCGGGGCGGAAAGTTGGTCCGGCCACTCGGCCACCGGACAGTCGGGTGTTTTTACC
>JBEEGD010000388.1:0-13515 GCA_041166685.1 Acidimicrobiaceae bacterium
CGCTCGGCGCGCCCTTGTCGGTCAGCGTCAACCTGTCCGGTCGTCAGCTGCTCGCACCTGATCTGCAGGACTGCGTTGATGGCGTCTTGTCGTCGTCGGGCTTGGATCCCCGGTTGTTGTGCATGGAGATCACCGAGACGGTCCTTCTCGACGACGCCCCTGGGGCGACGCGGGCGCTCAAGCGCCTGAAAGAGCTTGGCGTCTCGATCGCGGTCGACGATTTCGGCACCGGATACTCATCACTCACGTACCTCAAACGGTTCCCAATCGATGTCCTGAAGATCGATCGGTCGTTCGTCGCCGGTCTTGGTCATGACCGCGAGGACCGCGCCATCGTCATGAGCGTCGTTGACCTCGCACACGCCTTCGGCATCGTGACCGTCGCAGAAGGAGTCGAGACCGTCGAGCAGCTCGACGTGCTCAAGCGTCTCGGGTGTGAGCAGGCCCAGGGCTTCCACTGGACGCGAGCACTACCGAGCGATGCCGCGCTCGGCTGGATGCTCGACCTGGCCCGTTCGACGGAGCTGGCACCGGAGCGTGCCCGCGGGCGAACGGTCCTGGTCGTCGAGGACGACGCGTCGGTGCGCCAGCTCGTGCGGTTCGCGCTCGAGGACGCCCCGCTCATCGAGGTCTGTGAGGCTCGCGACGGACGTGAAGGGGTCGTGATGGCAGGCCAGTTCCAACCCGATGTCGTGCTCCTCGATCTCGCGATGCCCGAGATGGGTGGCCTCGAGGCCCTGCCGCTGATCCGAGCGGTCGCGCCTCGAAGCCGCGTGATCGTCCTGTCAGGTCTCGATGCCGAGGATCTGCCCGCTCGTGCCACCTACGAAGGCGCGGCCGCCTACTGGCGCAAAGACATGGACCTCTCCCGGTTGGCCGAGCGCCTCGAACCGTTCCTGGTCGCGTCCTAGCGATCGCGCCGACTCAGGCGACCGCGTCGTACACCGCGCGGCCGAGATCGGCGATCGCACCGAAGGCGATGCGCTCAGCTGTTCCCGGGTGGTCGGCGTCACAGCACGGCAACGGCCACGGGCCACTCAGCACGACGAGCACGACATCGCCCCGCGGAGTCGTGATCACACCGGCGTCGTGCGCCCATTGACGGATGTCGCCCGTCTTGTGCGCGATCGGCGTTCCGGACGGCAGTCCTTGCGGCAGACGATCGTTCACCTCCTGCAAGCGCAACAGGTCGTACAACTCGCGACTGGCTTCCTTGCCATCAGGTCCGAGCAGGGTGCCGTCGTGCGCCTGCTCGAAGAAGCGCGCCGTGTCGTCGGCGCTCGTCTGTTGCGGACTGCTGAGCGACGTCGATACGAACCCGTCGCGGTGAAGGCCCGCGTTCAAGGCGCCGCCGCCAACGACGCGCAAGCCAGCGAAGCCGCAGTCATTGTCCGACACGACGATCATGGCGTGCAGACACTCCTCGATCGTTCTGCCCGACCCGTCACCCGCGGCGGCGTCGCGACGCAGCGTGCCGGCGTGAAATCGGCGGACCAGTTCTCGCGCGACGTAGAGCTTGAACAGGCTCGCGCTGCGCACCCTGCGGTCGCCGAGGTGACTTGCTCTCGCTCCCGTCGAGAGGTCCAGGACGATGACGCTGAACGGCACGGCTTGATCTGCGACAAAGGCGTCGACCACCGATTGCAGGTCGGGTGGTGGTCGGGTGGTGGTCGTGGTCGTCGTCGTCGGAGCCGGGAACGATGATGCGATTGGGGACGCACTCGCTGATGTCGTCGCCGGCGGTTCGCTGTCGGTGCACGCAGGCGCCATCAGCGCGACGAGAGCTACGAAGACGATTCGAGATACGACTCCGTGAGCCACCCGCAAACGTCGGCGTCCACATCGGCGGGTGTGCAGAGATTGACGACGTGGTGTGTTCGTGATGCGGATCCTTGCAGCTTGCGGGCGATCTTCGGATGGTCCACCGATCGGGACAACACAAACGAGAGCGCCACCCACTTCTGCTTCGGGCGCAACTCCACGAACTTGCGCGGGCTCTTGAGGAAGATGCCGACGGAAACCGGCTCGACGTGCACGGGGCCCAACTTCTCGAGATGGGCCATCACCGCATCGAAGATCGGGCGCTCGTGCGCCGGTCCGGTCGCGAAGTACTCGTCCAGCGACATCGCTGGAGCGCACTCGTGAGACTGCTTGTGCCGCGCGAATCGGCGTCCACACTCGGGACAGAGCCACGCAGTCACGCCGGTTCGAGGATCACCAGCGGAATGTCGCGCTCCGTTCGGGTCTGGTATTGGGCGTAGCCCTTGTAGGCCGCGACGACCTCAGGCCACAGCTCGGCCTTCTCGTCGGTGGATGCGACGTGCGCTCGCATCGGGCGACTGGTGCCCCGAAGGGTGATCTCGACGTCCGGGTTGTCGCGCAGGTTCAGGAACCAGGCGGGGTGACGGTCGTCTCCTCCGTATGACGCGACGAGCACCACACGGTTGTCGTCGTGCACCGGGGTCGTGAGCATCGTCGTGCGTTGCTTGCCGCTCTTGCGGCCGGTGGTCCTCAAGATCACGACGGGCATCCCGAAGCCGGTACTGCCCAGGCGCCCACCGGACGCCGTCACCAGCGCTCGGTGCCACACGTTGAAGGCTCGCACCATCAGGTCCTTCAGGCTTTGTGCGGTACTGGCCATACACGTCTCCCCGTGTCACGCTCGTGCGCCATGCCGACGCTGCTCGTGGTCCAGCACACCACGTCTCCGGCCCTTCATTCCATGTTCGACGCGGTGATGGCCGGCGCGACCGACGATCGCATCGAGGGCGTCGCCGTCCTTTCGAGGCCCGCGCTGGCGGCGACGGTGCCCGATGTGCTGGCCGCGGACGGCTATCTGCTGGGATCGCCCGCCAACCTCGGCTACATGTCCGGCGCTCTCAAGCATTTCTTCGACCAGATCTACTACCCGTGCCTCTCCGCCACCGTTCGGCGCCCATACGGTCTGTATGTGCACGGGAACAACGACACCACCGGGGCCGTGCGTGCCGTCGAGCAGATCACGACGGGGTTGCAGTGGCGCCGGGCGCAGGAGCCAGTGCTGGTGCTGGGTGAGCCGTCGAATGGGGATCTTGAGGCGTGCTGGGAGCTTGGTGCCGCCCTGGCCGCGGGCCTCAGCCTGGATGGGGAAGTGTGAACGCCGCGAGCGCCACTGCGGTCCCGGTCCTCGAGGTCGAAGGACTGGGCGAGGCGTACCGGATGAAGTCTCGTCGCGGATGGCGTCGGCGGCACGACGAGGTGTGGGCCGTGCGTGACCTCACGTTCGACGTGGCTTCTGGCGAGATGCTCGGGGTGATCGGCGCGAACGGTTCGGGCAAGTCCACGTTGCTGCTGTGCCTAGCGGGCGTGATTCGTCCATCCGAAGGGCGGCTTCGAGTGGCGGGTCGAGTTGCCTCGCTCATCGATCTGACCGCGGGCCTTCATCGCGAGCTCACGGGGCGCGAGAACATCCTCGTCTCTGGTGTGCTGTCTGGGCTCTCGCGGCGCGAGGTACGCGCCCGTCTGCCCGAGATCGTCGCCTTCAGCGGCCTCGATCCTGACGTTCTCGACTCGCCGTTGCGTACGTACTCCCAGGGAATGGGCCTGCGACTGGCGTTCGCGGTCGTCGCACATTCCGACCCCGTGTTGTTGCTCATCGACGAGGTGCTCGCGGTGGGTGACGAGGAGTTTCAGGCGGCATGTTTGCGGAGGGTCGACGAGTTGCGGGTTTGCGGTACCGCGGTCGTCCTCGTCTCGCATGAGCTCGATCTCGTCGTCGCTCGCTGCGATCGTGTTGCTGTCCTCGAAGATGGGGAGCTGGTGTATCTCGGCGACCCCAAGACCGCCGTGGCGCGCTACCGCGCGATGCACGCCGGCAATCCGAGCCGCTCAGTCCCCGCGCCGAGGGGCTTGTACGGAGCCACGGCCGGGCGTGGTCGGAATCGACGGCGGGCCTGACGACGATCCGCCGCGCGACGCGCCGCGGGGCTCACGGAACAATCCCACCGTCCATGCGCCCATCGCGAGGACGAGTATCGGGAGCGCACGGACCGCGACGCCGGGTGGCAACTCAGCCCATCGGAAGGTGCGAGCGGTGACCGCGAAGAGCCGACCGACACCTGCGACTGGTGCAAGCGCGCGATAGCGGACGAGGGGACGCATCTTGTATGGCCCACGTACCGCGATCCTGGGCGTGAAGCGCCCGTAGCCGTATTGGTGCAGCAGCACGTCACGCGTCCGCGTTCGATTGAGATGCGTGACGACGGCCTCGCGACCGAATCGAAGTAGTCGATCGCGGTGCAATGCTGCGGTGAGCAGTGTGTCCTCGCCCCCCGCCATGTCTTCTGCGAACGGTCCGTACCGCTCCCACAGCGCGCGTGGGACCAACAGGTTGCAAGTTGCGCCGTGCCAATGCGTGCGCGACGGCCGATTCGGGTGGTGGTCGAGGAAGGCCGCAAGGTACAGGGCGGTTCCCGCGCCGCTGTCGGGGGTGCCATTGCGGACGGCCCCGCCAACGCAGCAGCGCAGGCCCTCCGACGCGTCGATCAACGCTCGCAACCAGTCCGCGTCTGGCACCGTGTCCGCATCGACGAACGCGAACGCCTGCCCACGAGCCGACGCGACGCCGTGATTGCGCGCGATCGCGGAGGGCACCACGGAACTCCGGAAGTCGATCACGTGCAGCCGCTCGTCGCGCGGCAGAGGATCCCCGTCGACCGTCGAGCCTTCTGTACCTTCGATGCCGCTGCGTACGAGGATCACCTCATACGGCTCGGTGCAGTTCTGGGTGAGGAGGGCTTCGAGGCACCCCCCGAGGGTCGGTCCTCCGCGGTACGACGGCACGATGACCGAGATCAACGGCGTTCTCTCCGTCGGTTCACACATCAGGCGAGATGTCGCATGCTCGGCCAGAGCGACAGGTCGAGATCAGGGACCAGTGCAGCGAGATCTGAAACCTCGGGTTCGAAGAACGCGACCAGCGCACGGGTGCGTTCGTCGGAGACCGGCACGAGTGGAACGCGTGTGACGTGGACGCCTCGACGCGCGAACAGCGGCACGACGGAGTCGTTCAGTCCGAGGTGGCGGTAGGTTCGCGCGAGCTGGCTTCGCAGGTCCGCGACGCAGCGCTCGTATTGCAGGATCAGCAGTTGCTCGCGAGCGAAATACCTGCACAGGTTCACGATCTTCGTCGCGTAACGTCCGCGCTCCGCGGCTCGCCGCTCGGCATCGGGGGCATACCGCATCATCGTCACGTCCGACTGATAGCGCGAAATCGGATCGCGCAGCAGCATCAGCAGCCTCGCGTCGGGTGCGACCACGGCAAGCTTGCGAGCCGCCGAGAGATCATCCGCATACCCGGGTGTCCACTCGCCGGCGAGCTTGCCTTCCGGCCTCGGAAACCAACGCGCGTAGCTGGCGGCGTCGGCGACGGTGACCTCACCGGTGAGGCGCGTGAGGTAGTAGAGCTCTTTCGGATGACCGCGAGTCACGACATCGCGATGACGTGTGATCAGTTGGTACCACCAGCTCGTACCGGACTTGTGCGTGCCGACGCCCACGAAGTCGGGAGGCCCGATCTTCCACCCCGAAGGGCACCGCGGCGGGTGCGTTCGCTGTCGCTCCCAGCGCGCGTTTCTGAACGTGCGTACCGGCCGCGCGGTCCACCGCATCTAGACCTTTCCCGGTTCCGCGCTCACGCCAGGTGACGCATGCTCGGCCACAGCGCGAGGTCGAGTTCGGGCATCATCTCGGCCAACCCCAACACCTCGGGCTCGAAGAAGGAGGTCAGCTCGCGGACGCGGTCGTTCGGTAGAGGCACCTTCGGACGACGCGTGACGTTCCTTCGTTGTGTGGGAAAGCGAGGTGTGAACTCGTCGTCGAGTTGGAGGAAGCGATAGGTCCGAGCCAGCTCGGCGTCAAGACTCGCGATACACCGCTCGTACTGCAGGAGGAGCAGCGCGGTACGAGGGAAGAAGGTGCACAGGTCCGCGACCTGCGTAGCGTATCGACCGCGGCGCGCAGCCTTGGCGTCCGCACCACGATGTTGTCCGAGCATCGTCAGGTCTGACCGATAGCGATCGATCGGGTCGCGCACGAGCAGCAACAACTTCGCGTTTGGCGCGGCGGCGGCGAGGTTGCGAATACTCGACAGATCGTCCGCATACTCCGGCGTCCACTCGCCGGCCAGCTTGCCGTCAGGGCGCGGGAACCAACTTGCATAGGCCGCGGCATCGGCGGTCGTGAACTCATCGCTCGGTCGACTGAGGTACCGCAACTCCTTCGGATGACCCCGCGAAACAACATCGGGATGGGTTCGTATGAGGCGGTACCACCAACTCGTACCGGACTTGTGCGTGCCGACGCCGACAAAGTCAGGTGGGCCAACGGTCCACCGGGACGGGCATCGGGGCGGTCGGGAGCGTTGTTGTCGCCATCGTCTCTCGAACACCGCGAGCACCGGCCGGGGATGCGGCCGACGCACGTCCTATACGTCCTTGGGGAGGTCGACGGCGAGGCGACGGAACATCCACAGCGTGCCGGCGAACAGTGCAGCTGCCAGGAGAACCATCTCGACGAGTTTCTCGGGATGGTTGATCTGACCGAGGTACATGAGGTCGCGCATCTGTCCGATGATGAGGTTCATGGGGTCGACTGACTGAAGGAAATGCAGTCCCGATGGCGCCATCGCTGCTCGGTACACGCCCGGCAACAGAAAGAACCATACGGTCAGCGCGTTGCTGAACACGATGCGTACGTCGTGGTTGTAGACGTCGATCAGCGAGACGGCCAACGCCAGGCTGGCGACGACCAGCACCGTGGCGAGGACAGGGAGCACCACGACCGGCAAGGTGGTCACCGGCAGCTCCCCTCGCGCGGCGAGTGTCACGGCGAAGATCGCGATGGTGATCACGAAGTACAGACTCCCCGTGACCGCCTCAGTGAGTGGGAGTAGCTCGCAGCGCGGCCCGATCTTGCGCACCAATTCAGGGTCGGTCGAGATCGAGGTGATCGAACGGTTCAGTGTGAACGTGAGATACGCCCAGGGCAGCAGTCCACAGAGCAAGAAATCGGGATACCGAGGTATGGGAACTCGAAACACCGAGCGGAACACGAAGACGTAGAGCGCCATGAGAAGGAACGGCGACGCGATGGGCCAGACCAACCCAAGCATCGATCGCTTTGTTCGCAGGCGCAGCTGACGCTGGACCAAGGTCGTCAACACATCGAGTCGATTCGCGTCCGCGGTCTGGCTCGAAGCCGCCTTCATGGTCGCGAGAGGTCGACCCAGTGCGCCGGCCCGGTTTCCCGCACTCGCGGTCGTGCGAGCATCCCGGCGACGGACCCCACGCCGTAACAGACGTGGACGCTGACGACGAGAAAAGCGGCTGTCGGCGCCGTCGACCATCGACCCGGAATCGACGCAGCGATCTTCGCGGCCTGAGCGACGACCATCGCGGCGTACAGCGCCAGCGGGACGAGCGCGAATAGGGAGATGGCCGCGAGGAGCGGGAGCAGCGCGAGATACATCAGCAGCGCCAGCGGGAGCAAGAACAAGGTGCGGATCTTGTCGAAACTCTGGCGCATGACGCGGCCGCGCCCGCGGCCGTAGATGTACATCTGCCTCAGGAACGTACGCAATGTGGGCCGGCGCTCATGGAACACGGCGAGCTGCGGGTCGTACCACATCCGTTGGCCGCGCCTCCGCAGATCATTGAGCGTTGCGCATTCCTCTCCATACATCCCGGGTGGGAACGGAACCATGGCGTCGGCCCGCACCGCGAGGTTGCACAACGTGAAGTTCGGCTCACGTGCCACTCCCCGAGGGTGCGAGCCATATCGTCGTCGGGCCGGACCCGCGCCGACCAGAGATCCGAGAACTGCGCCTTGCACGACCTGGAACCATGAACTGTTCGGCGGGGTGAGGTTCGGACCGCCGAACACCGCAAAGTCAGGACGGTCGCGCGCGCTGTCGACGAGCCGCCGAAGCAAGTCGGGCGCGGCGATGACGTCGTCGTCGAGGAACAACAACAGCTCGCCGCGGGCCCGAGCGAGGAGCACGTTGCGCTTGTCGGCCGGAGGCAGCGGGCGCTCATCACTGCCGGCAACCTCGACGACCGAGATGTCCATCGTCTGAGCCGCGACCAGCGCAACAACGTCGGGATCGGGATCTGCGCCGACGAGAACCTCGAACGACGGCGAGTCCTGCTGAGCACGAAGGCTGTGCAGGCAACGTTCGAGTTGCCGTACCCGCCGGGCCGTCACGATGCACACGCTCACGGCTGGCTGATCCCCGCACACTGCAGCGGAGCCTAACGCTGAGCATCGGATGAGGCTGTCTGCCATGAGACGCGTTCAGCCCGCTGGTACCATCTCGTTCGATGGATGCGGCGGCGGATCGGCGCCGCACGACTTTGCGTACAACGCCACGCGAGGCGGCGGTCGTGGGCGCAATGATGCTCATCACTGCGATCTTCGCGTTGCGGGGTCTCGGCCAACGAAGCCTCTGGGTCGACGAGGGATTCAGCGCCGCCGCCGCGGGCTCGAACGGGCGCCTCATCGGCACCTACAGGTCGGGCCCGCAGTTTGCGCTCTACTACACCCTGCTGCGCGGTTGGTCGACACTTGGTTCGAGCGAGTTCGCGCTCCGACTCTTGTCGGTGGTGTTCGCAGTGCTGACGATCCCCGCGCTGTACTGGCTGGCCCGTCGGCTGTACGGCACGAAAGCTGCGATGGTCGCGGTCGTTGTGCTGTGCGCGAACGGGTTCTTTCTCGGGTACGCCCAAGAAGCACGCCCGTACGCCCTGGTGACGTTGACGTCGACGGTCGCGACGTTGTGTTTGGTGCGGGCGTTGGATGACCCCGACCGTCCTGGCCGGTGGACCGCGTGGGCACTCGCCGCCACCGTTGCCACATTGTCGCATCCGTTCGGTGTCCTCACCGTGGCAGCTCATGTGATCGTGTTGCTGATTCGGCATCGGTCCGTGCCGCTGCGAGACATTGCGTACACGCTTGCCCTTCCAGCTGGTCTTTTTGGTTCTCTGGGTCTCCTGTTGTTGCAGGCGGGCCCCGCTCGCTTGAGTTGGATACCGGTGCCAGGCGGTGAAACGTTCGTTCGCGCCGCGTTCGAGTTGTCGGGCAGTCGCGGCGCGGGCACGTTCATCGTGTACCTGGTCGGGGTCGGGGCTCTCGCAGTTGCGGTTGCTCGAGCCCGCCCGGAGCGGCGCCGACAGCTTCGAAAGGCGACGGTCGTGGTCGCCGCTGCGGTGGTGACTCCGATCGCGGGGGCCCTACTTGCCTCAGCCGTTCAACCGTTGTTCGTCGCGCGCTATCTCATTGTGATCCTTCCGCCGCTTGCGATCATCGTCGGTGCCGGCGTCGCGCAGCTACGCCCCGCAGTGGCCATCGTGGTCATGGCTGCCTTACTCACCGTCGCGCTGCCAACCGTGATCTCGCCGATCCGCGCACAACCGATCGAGGACTGGCGTGGTGCGGCCGCACTCGTCGAAGCTGGTGGCCGCGCGGACGATGTGGTGATCCTGCCCCTGTATGGAGCTCAGGTTCTGAGCTACTACCTCAAGCGTGATGCTCGAGGCGCTTCGACACCTTCGACCGTCTACGAAGGAGTATTCCTGCTGAGCGACACCGCCCCCCCACAGCCCTGCCATTTGCGTGGGGTGTGGCTGATGATCGCGGGGCCCGGCCTGTACGTGTCGGCGGAACGGCTCGAGGCGACGCATGAAGTCACGCAGTCATCGCCGCTGCAGGGCATCACTGTCCTACGCCTCGATCGGCGAGCGACGGCCGGTCCTGCTCTGCCTGCGGAGCAGCCGTGCGCGTGACCCGAGCACGACCATTGCGCGCGAGAACAACCTGCACAGCAATGGCGGCGAACACGCACAGCAGACCCTCTGCCGGACTCCTGTACCGACTGTTGCCCATGAAGAACACCGCGGAAATGAGCACGACCAGTGGAGGTCCGATCAGCTCCGCTCGCAGCCGATGAGCGCGACGCAGACGGATGGCTCCTGCGAGCGCGAATGGTGCCAGCACGAAAAAACCGATCACGGACGCGGCCGACATCCAGTACTCCCGGCCTTCGATGTCGTGGTCAAGGCGGATCTGCTCGGGTGGGTCCCACACGTTCAGCATCCGTAGCACCCGCGCGGTCATGACGACGGGAAGACGTCCGAGGTGGTCGCGGACATAGGCGAAGCCGGCACGTCGGAACACCACGGCGCGCTGGGTCTGGTCGCCATCCTGAAGCGTCATGCCGGCCGATGCGAGGGCTTGGACCGAACAGTCCGCACTCCAGAACCCGATGCGGGTCCCGTACCAGGTGTCCTGACAATTGGTGGCCGCGATCGTGTACTCGAAGTTCGTCGTCAGGAACACGGATCCGTCGAATCGGGTGGCGTTGAAGATGACCCACGGCAGCACGAGCACCAGGCACGCAACCAAGGCGGCTGCCATTTGGAGAGCGCGCTCTCGAGCCTCGACCGCAGTTCGAGCGATGACAGGAACCACGACGAGTAGGCCGAGTAGGAATTGTTCGGAACGAGTCATTCCGGCCCAGCCCACGAGCGCGCCAAGGCCTGCGGCGGCGCGGGGCGTCGGCCGACTCCGGTAGCGCAGCGCGAAGTACACGAGTGCGGTCACGGCAAGAACCGCCATCGACTCTCCCTGGATCATGCCGTCGATCACCACGAGCCCGGGATAAAACGCGGCGATACCCGCGGCGAGGAGTCCGACCCGAGGGCCACCAAGCTCGCGACCAACGAGACCGACCATGAGGATCGTCGCGACCCCCAGGAAGGTCGATGCGATCATGTGGGCAAACAGGGAGCTGAATCCCAAGGCGGAGAACGCCGCCAAATAGAGCAAATAGGCTGGCGGGTGCTCGGCGGTCGGAACGGCGATCGCTTGATCTCGGAGGGCGTACGGATCGATGAAGCCGTGGCCCTGTGCCAGCAGGTTGGCACCGTCGTGAAAGTTGATCGCGTCCGGGGCAACCAGGAGATCGTGGGGCCGGACGGCGCCCACGTACGCCAGCCGAAGACAGAAACCGGCGCACGCGATGAGCCCCAGAGACCGAAAGAACCGAGAGGCGAGCGAACTCGCGGGCGTCGGCCACGGCGCGGCGCCTCCGGGGGCGGGGCCCTCGGCGGCCAGCACGCCTGACAGACTAGAGGCGGTCAGGCAGGCTACGAGGTACGGTGTTCCTGCTCGGGTACCTCGGGCGCGGACGTCGGCGGCGAAAGACGGAAGGTAGATGGCGAAGCACGTGGGGTCCTCACCGTCGAGTTACGTGCACCGTCGCCGTCGCAACGCGCGGCGGATCGGGGCGATGCTCGGCTTGCTGGTCTTCGTTGCAACGGCGCTGCACGTGTATCGGACCGAGTTGGGCCTCGCGGAGACGGGCCGCCCGCTCGCGGTCGATCCGTACTCGTTTAACTGCGACCCGGTGACGTGCCCACCCTTCCCGACCGAGACGACAAGCACCACAACGACCACAACGACCACCACAACGACGACGACCACAACGACGACCACAACCACTCCGACGACGACCACAACAACCGAGCCACCGACCACGACCGAGCCACCGACGACGACGCCCGAGCCGGAGCCACAGCCCGAGCCGGAGACACCGGTGCTTCCCGCGGGGCACACGCCGGTCTTCACTCCGCCGCCTCCCGTCGAGCCTCCGCCGGAGACCCCGCCCGTACTGCCGCCACCGCCACCACCACCGCCCACCCAACTGGTTTTGGTCCTGGGCGCCAACTCGGCAGTGCCCACCGGTGACGTGAAGGTCACCGGCGACGGATGCCGCCCCGGCGAGAGCATTGTCCTCACCGTCGACGGAGAGCGCACCGGCTCGGCGTCGGCAGATGAAAAGGGCCACTTCGAAGCCAAGCTCGACCTGCCCGGCAGCATCGGCCGCCACGTCGTTGCCGCGGAGTGCAACAACCAGAAGCTCGAGCGCACCATCGACCTCGTGGTCAGCACGAGCGGTGGTGCCGGAAACGGCGGCGCCGCGTCGGCCGCGGGTGTCTTCACGTTCTTCGTGTTGCTGCTCTTGCTGCTGCGCCGGGCACCGGTCACGAGCGCGGCGCGCGGCAAGAACGAGGACGCGTAAGCGACTCACTCGACGGCTGCCCTCGAACGGTGAGGATCAGCGTCGTCATCCCGATGCGCAATGCGGCCGACACGATCGACGCGCAACTCGAGGGTCTGGCAAGTCAGGACTACTCGGGCGCGTGGGAAGTCATCGTCGCCGACAACGGCTCCCGGGACGGCAGCGCGCAGTTGGCGGCTGCGTGGGCCGATCGGTTGCCTGAGCTACGCGTGATCGACGCCTCGGAACGGCGGGGTGTGAGCTACGCGCGCAATGCGGCACTTCGAGCGGCGCGGGGCGATGTCATCGCGTGCTGCGATGCCGACGACGTCGTCCAACCCGGATGGCTTTCCTCCATCGCCCTCGCGATCCCGAAGTGGGATCTGGTCGGCGGCCCCATCAACTGGACCAGGCTGAGCCGGGCGAAGATGATCCTCCCGCGCCCGAAGCAACAGTCGGGATTGCGAGGCGACTTCGGGTTCCTTCCTTTCGCGCTGGGGTGCAACTGCGGGATGCGGACAGAGGTTGTCCGCGAGCTCGGGGGCTGGAACGAGGACTACATCGATGGCGGCGAGGATGCCGAGCTCGGGTGGCGCGCCCAAATCGCAGGACACACGCTGGGATTCGCGGAGGGCGCCGTGGTCCTGCGGCGGCAGAGAGCCACCCTCAGGGGCTTGGCGCGTCAGTTCTTTGATTACGGCCGAGCCCAACCGAGGCTCTACAAACAGTTTCGTGGCTACGGCATGGCCCGAACCCCGTGGTACACGATTGCTACCCGATGGCTATTGCTTGCTGGGTGCGTGTGGGCGCTGCTGTTGCCGTCCCCGTTGGCGCGTCGGTGGGTCCGCATCGCAGGAATGTGCGCTGGACGAGTTGCCGGCAGCATCCAGAACAGGGTTCTCTTCTTGTGAATCTCGTCTTTTGGTCGGGGAGGCGGGATTTGAACCCACGACCTCTGCGTCCCGAATGATCTCGGACCGTATTACGGCGACTTGCTGCGAACAACTGTGCACGTCAACGCGGGTGACGAACGTCAGCGAACGTGCGCGGATTTGAGCGGACGCGGGAAAAACGCGGGAAGGTTTTCGGACCGTCGATCGCAAGTCGCACTCCTCGAGAACGCGGAATGCACCCTCTCGCAGAGCGATACCGCACGGTTCCCTCGAACTCGATGACGGCGCGCGATCGGCACATCCCGGTCGGATGCGTAACCACGCGGTCCGCGAGGAACGACTGCTGCGATCAGTCGACTCGCGCCGCGAGCCGCTTAGGGGCCGAGAGGCGGTACGCGTCAATCATGAGCTCACGAACTTCGGTCCAGTCCACGCGGGTGCGGTCAAGCCGGAGACCCACCCAACCGCGGTGGCCGAGGTACGGGGGCACAAAGAAACGATCGGTGTCCGAGGCGACAAGCGCTTGTT
>JBEEGD010000389.1:0-3730 GCA_041166685.1 Acidimicrobiaceae bacterium
GTTGTGGGTTCGAGTCCCACGGGGCCTACCACACCTGACCTGCAGGTTTGCTCCTCGAATCAGCCGGGGCCATGTATCTCTGTCAATGGTCCTTCAGTCATGGCCCGCATCACGTGGAGCGACCAAGCGCGAACGGGGCTACGTCCGCCAACGCGGAGCGTCCTTCCAAGTGCTCGTTTACGCAGCCGTGGACCCTGTCACAGGTAACGATTCCTACCTCACTGAGTCGCCCAGACCTTGGGGAAGTTCTACGCGCAGCTTCGGAGGTGCGGCGCGCTCTGCAGTGGCACACCTGCAAGCCGATGGCTCGGTCGAGTGTGCGTCAGATTCACGCGATCATCAGCGGTGCACTCGATACCGCCACGCGGTGGGACTGGATCCCGAGCAACCCTGCCGCGGTCGCTAAGAAGCCAAAGCAACAGGCACCTCAGCCGACCCCGCCGTCTCCCAGCCAGACCGCTCGGATCGCTGCGCGAGCATGGGAAAGCGACCTTAACTGGGGGATGCCCGTGTGGCTTGTGATGGTTACCGATGGTCGGCGCGGCGAACTCCTGGCCCTCCGGTGGTTCGACGTCGATCTGGACGCAGGTGTACTGGAGGTCCGCCGTAACTACGTTCAACGGAGCGGCAAAGGACAGGAGAAGGACACCAAGAGCCACCAGATGCGGCGCATCGCCCTCGATCCCGAGACAGTCGAGGTATTCACCCTTCATCGCCGCGCTTATGACGATCAGGTCGCACAGCTCGACCTACCTGCAGATGACTCAGCGTTCGTCTTCTCGTACGTGGCAGATCACAGCCGGCCATGCAATCCGGACGCAGTGACCCATCGCTACTCGTATCGGCACAGCCGCGAGATGCGATGACGGAGAGAGGGGGCGGTCATATGCACCTGAGGCTCGGTGCTTTGCTCGCTGCGCCGGTGGTGGTCGGACGCGGCGGTGCGCCGCCCCCCGAAGGGCGGTCTCCAGCGCCACCCAGTACTTTCCAGTTGGGGTGCGCTCACAGTGGAGCCGGCCGGACCCACTGGGCGCACCCCTCCTACTTCCGGACGTGCTCGAGCAACGCCACAACGATCGAGCGGGTTTCAGCGAGCGAGGCGAGCGCCTCTGTCGCGGCCGGACCTACTTCGTCCGTCGGGTTGTCCGGCTCGATCAGGGCACGGGTCGTCGCGGCCAAGACCGCCGCGGAGTCATCGACGGCGCCCTCGGGCTTGGGCAACAGGCCGCTCTCGAGCGCGAAGAATCCGCCGACTATGGCCTCTAGCGCGAAGGCCTGATCGTCGAGGTCCCAATCCGTGCGGGCAAGGCCGTACCGGCGCCACAAAGGCAACAGCTCGTGCATCGTCCGACCTGTACCGGCCGTCGCCAGCAACTCCTTGGTCAGCGGATACTCGGTGAGCAGCCCGAGCGTGTCGACGTCGCTGGTCTGGATAGCACGGACGAAGGGGTGGTCGAGGCAGGAGCGGACGATGAGCGGGACCAGCCTGCGCGGCCGCATCGCCTCGGGATCACGCTGGATCACCGCGGTGAACTCGTCAAGCGTGGCGAGGAAGTCGTGGGCGAGCAGGCTGAAGAACAGTTCTTCCTTGGTGTCCCAGTAGAGGTAGACAGTGCCCTTGCCGACGTGGGCCCGCTCGGCGATCTCGGCCACGGTCACTCCACGCACCCCACGTTTGAGCAGCAGGTCGCGGGTGACCGCGAGGATGCGTTCGGCTTTGTCGCCGTTGGGCCGGATCGCTTCGGCCATCTCGCCGTCCCCTTCCGCGATGCCGCTCACGCCGCGGCGATGTCTGCGCTCCTCATCCGTGCCTCCTTGCCGGTGGCCGCCAAGCGCTTGAGCAGCGGGCCTACCAGTGGAAGGCCACTGGCGAGGATGAGACCGTGATTGAGTTCAACCTGCCACTGGTTGGCGGGCGCGAGCATACCTTGTCGACGGCGGGCCAGGTTCTGGTAGTAATCGAGATACGGACGGAGCCGCGCCTCCCAGGTGTTGAGCGCGCGGTCAAGGTCGTCGGGATAGCGCTGGAGCAGCGTGCCGAGCAGTTCGGCTCCGGCCAGCCCGGTCGACACGCCCATGCCCGCAATGAGTGTCGAACACCAGGCGGCATCTCCGACGAGTACCACCCGGCCGTCGTGCCAACGGTCCATGCACACCTGCTCGATGGAATCGAACAGCAGATCGTTCGCGTCCTTCATGTTGTCTAATTCGGACAGCACATGGCCCAGTTCTCGATCTGTGGGTCCGGAGCTGAACACCTCGCGCAGACGTTGGGCGGGTGGTTCACGGAACTCCGCATCGACATCGGCGGTGCGATAGGCCAGCAACGCTATGGGCGTGCGGCCCGCTAGGGGGAACACCTGCATCGTGCGGCCGGGCTCCTGGAGCGTCACCAAGTCCGTCGACGTGTATCCGGCTGGTGGCTCGCTGATGGGGATCAAGGCGTACATGGCTCCCAGCCGGCGGAGGTAGGCGGAGTGCGGCCCGAACACCAGGGAGCGCACGGTCGAGCGCAGTCCGTCCGCGCCGACCACGAGGTCGAACCGCTCCGTGGTCGTCGACCCGTCCACGGTGTGGGTAAGCGTGACATCGACACCGTCCGCGTCCTGGACGATGCTGGACGGGACGGTTGAGAAGCGGATGTCGACGTCTCCCGGCAGTGCACTGAAGGCGGCCTCCTCCACGTCACCGCGCATCAGCATGTAAGGCGCTGACTGAGCTGCGAACTGTTCGGTTTGTTCTGCAAAGTTCGGTACGCGACGACGGTTGCCGACCCGATCCACCGAAAAGGCGCTCCCGTCCGCCACGGTGCGGTCGGTCATGCGGTCAAGGATCCCGAGTCGGCGCGCGGCAGCCTGGCCCGCGCCGAACATCACGATGTACTGGCCGCCCGTCCGACGCGCAGGCGCCTTCTCCACGACGACCGGCTCCCATCCGATCTGACGCAGGCGCAGAGCTGTCGTTATGCCACTGATACCAAGTCCGACCACCAGAACCCGCCGGCCGGGAGCGTTCGTGTTCGTCATGACAGCCACGCTAGACCCGAATGACCAAAATAGCCAGTTGGTCAGTCCGTCGCGTGCTTATGCGGTCTCGACTCCGTCGAGCTGCTCGCCGGTCACTTCCTGGTCCGCCGCGGCAACCGCCGCGCCACCCGCTGCCCGGCCTGCGCCGAGACCTATGGAAACGGCGGTCGACGACGACCTGATCAGCCGGAACCCGTGCCGGATCAAGGGCGCCGGCAAGGAGGTCGCCACCGAACGTCAGATCGCAACCGTCGCCCAGGTCGACGCTCCCGCACGTGGGGCGGAAACTTCCCGACCGCCTGGCCTGCCGACCGAACGCACACACCGCGTCGTCGATCACATCCCGCGGGACCGATCCCGCCAACAGCCCGATCGGGATCCACTCCGGCAACCGCGCACTCGCACCACCCTGACTCGCGAGCAGCCAACCTGGCGAAGCCCGCCCCGGCCGAAGACGGCGGCACCCACGCATTGATCAACTTAGGCTACGTGGCATTGGCCCTTTGCCCCGTCGGTGCTCTCTCAGCGCGGTCGCAGAGCAAGGGGCCTGGTCAGCGTGTCATGCGTCTGCCTCAGAAGGAGGTGCGCACGCCGGTCAGCTGCGCGGAGCGCTCCCACAGCTGCTGGGCCAGATGCGGGTCAGTGGCCTGCTTGTTCTTGGGCTCCATGGGCTTGAGGCGGTGCAAGTACTGACCGTTGACCGT
>JBEEGD010000390.1:0-3312 GCA_041166685.1 Acidimicrobiaceae bacterium
GTAGGTCGTCGACCACGACAAGATGCTCCGGCCAGACCTCCTTCGACACCCCGCGGTCGGCCAGGTGGGCGGTGAGGTCGTCGAGATCGAGGTCGGCGTGTTCGGGCCGGAGCACGACGTAGGCGCAGACCCGCTCGCCGAACAGCTCGTCGGGCGCGGCCACGGCGGCGACGAGGGCGACTGCAGGGTGACTGCCCACCTCGTGCTCGACCTGCGCGGCGCTCACGTTCTTCCCGCCGCGAATGATGAAGTCGGACGCCCGCCCGACGACGGTGAGATAGCCGTCGTCATCGATCCGCACGATGTCGCCCGTGAGCATCCAGCCGTCGGGCGTGTACAGCTCGGCGTTGGCGGCGGGATCGTCGAGGTAGCCGCGCGACAGGAGCGGACCCTTGCACCCAGGCTGGCCGTCGCCGAACAGCCGCACGTTCATCGACTCGATGACACGCCCGGCGGTGCGCAACCGGTGGTCGCGATCGTCCTTGGTCGTCGTGCGGCTGAGCGCGCCGGTCTCGTTCGAGCCGTAGAACTGCAACACGAGCGCGCCTGTGCGGTCCTCGAACTCAGCCGCTCGCCGCTCTGGCACTGCTTCACCGCCCGTGAACATGACGCGCAGCGATGCAAACGCTCCGTCGCGAAATGATGGTGACTCCAGCAGCAGCAGGAACTGCGTCGTCACGGCCGACAACACGCTGACCCGATGTTCCTCGATGAGGTCGATCGCGGTCGCCGCGTCGAACCGTGACATGACGATGCACGGCGCCCCCATGACGGTCGGCGTCACATGCGATGTCCAGACACCGAAGCCGAAGGGAGCCGGAACCAGGCTCATGAACACGTCGTCGACCGTGAGCTCGCCGGCGTCGACGGCCAGGTCGTGGAACGCGAACCACCGCTGCTGGTCGTGCACCACGACCTTGGGCAGCCCCGTCGTGCCCGACGTCGAGTTGAGGAGGAACACGTCGTCGGCCGCGAGCCACCGACTGCGGGGTGGTGGCTCCACCGTCGACATGCCTCGGACGTCTTTGATGAGGTGTCTCGCGCCGGTCCTGGTCATGAGGTGATCGACCTCGCGCTGGCCTGCACGCGCACCGATCCCGACCACCACCAGGCCTGCCTTCTCGCAGGCGAGGAACGCGACGTGCACGGCCGGCCCGTCGGCCATCTGAATGGCGACGCGGTCACCTGCGTCGAAGCCCTGGTCGACCAGATTGCCGGCGATCTCGCCGGACCACAGGTCGTAGTCCCGCCACGTCAGACGTTCGTCCTCGCTGGCGAACGCGAGCCCGACCGGGTTCGAGATCTCTTGGCTTGCGACCAGTTCGGCGATCGTCACGACTAGAAGGCGTTCGGGTCGGCTTGCACCTCGGGGGGCACCGGATGCCGATAGAGGTGCGACGCGTTCTCCCATGTGAACTTGCGGATGTCGTCGGGCGGGAGCCCTCCGATCTCGCGCTCGATCACCGCCTGGGTGTCGGGCCAGGTCGAGTCGCAGTGCGGGTAGTCCGCCTCGAGGAGGATCTTGTCGACGCCGATGCGCTCGCGCATCGCGAAGGCCGACGGGTCCTCCACCGCGCAGAACCAGAAGTTGCGTTGCATCACCTCGGCGGGAGTGAGCTCGATGCCGCTCCATGTCCCGTACATCTCGTGGTAGCGGAGCATGTGGTCGAGACGATCGAGGAGCGCCGGTACCCAACCGATGCCGCCTTCCGACAGGCAGATGCGGATGTCGGGGAACCTCACCGGGATCAGCGAGTACAACCAATCGACGGCCGCGAACATGGCGTAGCCGAAGAACAGCACGCCGATCACATCGGCTGGCGCGTCGTCGGACGTCGACGGCGACGTGCCCGACGAGCCGATGTGCAGGTTCACGACCGTGCCCGTCTCCTCGCAGGCGCGCATCAATGGATCCCAGTGGCCCGAGTGGAGCGACGGCAGTCCGAGCGCGTGTGGCATCTCCGAGAACGTGACGGCCTTGAACCCGCGCTCGGCGTTGCGCCGCACCTCGTCGGCCGCGACCTCAGGATCGAGGAGGTAGGGCAGCTGGCACGGGATGATGCGGCCGGGGTACGACCCGGCCCACTCGTCGAGGTGCCAGTCGTTCCACGCTCGCATCGTCGCGAGCGCGAGTTCGGGGTCGCGCGACAGCTGGATGCGCTGGCCGGCGAAACCCGGCAGGAACGACGGGAAACACAACGACGCGTAGATGCCGTTGACGTCCATGTCGCGGATGCGTTCGTGGATGTCCCACGCGCCCTTGCGCATCTCGTCGAAGCGCGCGGGCTCGAAGCTGTACTCGCTCACCGGGCGGCCGACGACGGCGTTGAAGCCCACGTTCGGAATCTCTTCGCCGTCGTACACCCACACCTGGGTGCCGTCGTCCTTCTCGACGACGCGCGGTGCGCGCTCGGCGAGCTTCGACGGCACGCGACCTTCGAACGTGTGGGGAGGCTCGACGATGTGATCATCGACGGAGATCACGGTGTACTTCCGAGCGCGCCGCTCGGGCTCGGGGAGGAACGTGACAGTGCCGTCGCGACTCGCGGTCGTGAAGCTGGTGTCGGCGAGGAGGTCGTCGAGCTTGGCCATCGCTACGCAAGGACCTCCGGCTCGTCCTTCAGGAGCATGCGAACCGCGCCGGCCCAGTAGACGTCGCAGCCGCGTTCGAGGAGTGATGCCTTCATCGCCTTCTTGAGTCCTGGCGCGATCGGTGTGGTCGCTTTGCCGAGGAGCATCGAGTCGTACGCCAGCCGGCACATGCGGTCGATGCACGCGGCCCGGAACGTCGCTTCTGCGATCGACTCGCCGGTGATCAGCACGCCGTGGTTGGCGAGAACGATGACCGATGCGTCGCCGATGTGCTCGGCCAGATCGGCGCCGAGCTCGGGGCTGTCGATCTCACCAGTGTACTCGTCGACGAACTTGAGGTCGCCGTCGAACATCGACCCGGTCTGGTGCACGATCTCCGGCAGCTCCCCGGTCGCCGCCAGCAGCGTGACGTAGTACGGGTGGTTGTGCACGACGATGCGGGCATCGTGACGGCGCTTGTGCAACTCGGTGTGGATGTGGATCGCCGGCGTGACGTCCCAGCGGCCTTCGATCACCTTGGCGTCGAAGTCCACGGCGCAGACATCAGATGCCTTCACCTCGTCCCACCACAGTCCCCACGGATTCACCCACAGGCTCGCGCCGTCGTCGCGTCGCCAGGTGATGTGTCCGGCGATGTGCTCCGAGAATCCCGATCGGGCGAGGATCCGGAACGCGCAGGCCAACGCCTGCGGTTCGGTGAGGTCGACGCCGATGGGCGGC
>JBEEGD010000391.1:0-5615 GCA_041166685.1 Acidimicrobiaceae bacterium
GGCAGCATCCAGAACAGGGTTCTCTTCTTGTGAATCTCGTCTTTTGGTCGGGGAGGCGGGATTTGAACCCACGACCTCTGCGTCCCGAACGCAGCGCGCTACCAAACTGCGCCACTCCCCGTAAAGCTTGTTGACTGTATCGGCTAGGTCAGCAGGGGCTCGGGGGCTTCGTCTGGGACGCCCTCGTGGTAGACGCCCCCGTCGAGCAGTGCCGTGGCCGCCTTGCGCAGGCGGAACGCGTCCATCGGTTTGATCAACCAACCGTCGGCATCGGACCGTCGGGCGAGAAATACGTCGGCGTCGCGGTCGAGGAGCATCAGCACTGGCACCAACGGCAGGCGTCCTACGCCTGCCTCGAGGTGCAGCGCCATGCAGGTGGCCATGCCGCCCATGTTGCCGATCTGCAGATCGAGCACCACCAATGCCGGTGTCAGCTCGGCGACTGCGGGCAGCACATCGACGCCGTGGCGCACCCACCGCACCGAGCGGTCGGGGCCGCCCAGCGCGGCCTCCACCTCGTCCCGAATCCAGTCGGCATCGGTCGCCACCAGGATGTCTGCCACCGGGCGAGGCTAGCGGCCGCCTACCGGGGGAAGCATCTTGCGTCGGTGTGGCTACAGTCGACCTCGCCCCCGTTTCCAGGAGGACGTAGTGCTCGAGATCCAGGTGGAGTCGTCCGCCGACTACATCGTGTGCCGCCCAGTCGGTGAACTCGACGCGTACACCGTTGGACAATTCCGCGAACAGCTCGCCGAGCTCGCCACCTCGCGTCGTTTACTGATCGACCTTTCATCCGTGCCGTTCATGGACTCGGCCGGTCTCGGCGCATTGATCGGCGGCATCCGACGCGCCCGCGAGGCGGGCGGCGACGTTGCGGTCGCATGCAGCCGTCCCACGTTGACTCGTTTGTTGCACACCACCGGCTTCGATCGCATTGTCCCGGTGACCGAGACCGTCGAAGCCGCGGCCTCAGCCCTTGCGACCGCCGACGAGAGCAGCTGACGTCCGCATCTCCCACGCAACGCTTGCGGCCCACGCTCCGGCGGCGACGCATAGCAACACCACCGCCCAGTCGAGGACGGTGCCGCGTCCCCAATACGTGTTGGTGAGCTGTGAGTGGATCGGCGAGCCGTGGTACAGCAGGAAGCCGACGGCCACGCCCACGCCACTCGCCAACGCGAGGGGGATCGCATAGTTCCGCTTGTTCCGAGCGGCGATCGCGGCCATGCCTGCGCCGATGAGACCGAGCAGGCCGAGCGGTTCACCGATTCCACCTTCACCCTTGATGCCGACCGGTCCGGCCAGGATCACTTCGACAAGGTGACCAATCTGTGCCGCAAACAGCAGCCCCGCGGCGAGGGCCAGTTTTCCCCAGTTCATGGTCTGCATCATGGATCAGGCGAAGAGGTGCTCACCCACTTCTTTTAGGCCTTCGAGGTCGTGGACATCGGTGCGCAGGAACGGCACTCGAATCACGGGCGCCGGCGCGACGTGCTCGGCCAGACCGGCGAGGTGCTCCTCTTCGCGGGATGCCACCAGCCGGAAGTCGGCGAGGTTCGCGTACAGTCCGCCCAAGTCGGTGCCCTCCAGAGTGCGCGCGCGTTCGCGGGCGGCCTCGGCCAAACCGTCGCCGAAGCTCGGGTGCATACGGTTCACGATCAACGCCCGCACCGGTATGCCCGAGTCGGCGAGTCGCCGCGCGAAGAAATCAGCCTCCTCGACCGTGTCTCGGCGCGGCGACGCGACGAGAACGAATGCCGTGCGCGGTGAGGCCAGCAACTCGAACACGATGTTGGCTCGGTTCTTGAACCCTTCCTCCATGCCGGAGAACGCGGTGAAGAACGTGATGGCGTCTTCGATCACCTCCGCGCCGACCACCTTCGAGATGGTGCGCACGAATGCTTGGGCGGCCACATTGGCCGCTTTCATCAAGCCGCGTGTCGGCAACATGAGGATGCGGTACAGCCGATGGTCGAGGAACCGTGTCAACCGACGCGGCGCATCGAGGAAGTCGAGCGCATGTCGCGTCGGTGGGGTGTCGACGACGACGAGATCGAAGTCATGAGCGACGTGCAGCTCGTAGAGCTTCTCCATCGCCATGTACTCCTGCGTGCCGGACAGGGCGCCGGAGATGTTCTTGTAGAAACGGTTGGCGAGGATGCGTTCCGCCTGCGTCGGGTCCGTGGAGTGTGTGGCGACGAGATCATCGAATGTCGACTTGGTGTCGAGCATCATCGCCCACAACTCGCCGGGCCAGTCCCCTTCGATCCTCGACGGTTGGTTCGACAGCCCTTCCAGTCCGAGGGCATCAGCGAGCCGTTTGGCCGGGTCGATCGTGACGACGACAGCTTTTCGGCCAGCCCGCGCCGCCTCGAGCGCGAGGACCGCGGCCGTCGTCGTCTTGCCCACCCCGCCGGAGCCGGCCGTCACGATGATCTCGGCGTCGGACACGAGCGCTTGCAGTTCGTTCACGGTTGGGCGCTCTCGAGCGAGCTGATGCCGGCGAGTAGTGCGCGGGCCAGCAACTCCAGGTCGTCGGGACCGAGATCCGCGTTGAACAGGTAGGGAAGGGGCAGCTGTGGCAAGGGCAGTTGGGCACCAAGACGCTCCACCTGGTCACGTTGCAACTCCATGCGTCGGCGCCGGAACTCGGCCGCGGCCGCCAGCGAATCGCCCTCACCGGTTCTCAGCGAGGTCGCCAGCGCTTCGGCCGCGGTCGCTGGGTCGACGTCGAGTCCGGCGATCTCCTCGTACAGCCCGTTGACGACGACCGGCCCAAGGCTCACGCCCACCCGGTCTTCGAGGTGGTACGCGGTGTCGGTCAGTTCGTTGACCGGAGTCTCCTCGGGCAGCGTCACGAGCATCACCTGGCAGCGCGCCGCGTCCGTCAGCAGGTCGAGCACCTCGCGCGCTTGGGTGTTGATCGGCCCGACCCGAACGGCATCGAGCAGCGCCCGCGCGGCAAGCAGGAACGTGATGGCGTGGCCGGCAGCGGGTGCATCCAGCACGATGAGGTCAGCCACGCCGGCGCGCTCGAGTTGCTTGACCTTGCCGAGAATCAGGATGTCCTTGATGCCCGGCGCGGCGGTGGAGACCATGTCGAGCGCGCCAGACGACATCAGGCGCTTCGAGATGCGAGACAAGCCGTGATCGCGGAGGTACTCGAGCAGAGCATCGTCGGGTGTGAGTGTCCGGCCGCGGATGTCCGCTGCGCCCTCGGGTCCGCCCCCCGACGAGAGCGTGATCTCCTCGTAGGAAAGGGGCTCGCGGCCGAACACCGCCGCGAGGCCGGACTTGCCCTCGATCTCCACGATGAGCGTCGAGAGACCCGAGAGCGCGGCGGCGCGCGCCAGGGCTGCCGAAACGGTGGTTTTGCCGACGCCGCCCTTCCCGGCCACGATGACGAGCCGGGATGCAGCGAAGAATTGCGCTGGATCCACGGTCAACCCTTCGGAGCGAGCGTGCGCAGATTACCCAGGCATGCCGCCACTCTCGGCATTCTGCTGATGGTCGCGGCGACCGGCGCGCTCCTTGTCGCGCCGGCCCAAGCCCAGGGATCGACCGAGGCCACCGGCGGTGTGACCGTGATCCAGGTGAACGGCTACCTCGACCCGATCGAGGTCAGCTTCCTCAACCGGACCCTTACGCAGGCACAGAACGACCGGGTCGATGCGTTGGTCATCCAGCTCGACAGTGCCGGCGCGGTGGCCTCCGATGACGCCATCAGTCGCTTGGCTGACCGCATCCGCACCGCCACGGTGGACGTCGGCGTGTGGGTGGGTCCGTCGGGGGCCGTCGCGCTCGGCCGCGCCGCGGATCTTGTCGTTGCCGCGAAGTTCCGTGGGCTGGCGCCCGGTAGCCGGCTCGACATCGGCAATCGTCGCATCGGGGCCGATGAGGCATTCACCTCAGGCCACACGAACGTCGGCGCGAAATGCGAGCGCCCGCAGGGATCCACCGAGGGATGTGCGGCGACCGTCGGCGACTTCGTGGTCAGCCTGCCCCATGTCCCCACCCGCCAAATCACGCAGAACGGCCAGACTCGGCTCGAGCCCACTGGTCAGACCAAGTTCGCCCAACTGTCGCTGGTCGATCGGATGTTGCACTCCGTCGCCAGCCCGCCAGTGGCCTACCTGCTGTTCGTGCTCGGGATGGCGCTCCTGCTCTTCGAGCTGTTCACCGCGGGTATCGGGGTGGCGGGCGTCGTCGGGGCAGGCGCGTTCCTGCTCGGCTGTTACGGCCTCGCCGTGCTGCCCACTCGGCCCATCGGCATCGTCCTGCTGGTGTTCGCCATGCTGGGCTACGCCATCGACATCCAGACCGGCGTGCCCCGGGTGTGGACGGGCATTGCGACGCTCGCGTTCGTGACCGGATCGCTGCTGCTCTACGACGGGGTCTCGTTGTCATGGATCACACTGGTGGCTTGCGTGTTGGGGATGACGATCGCCATGGTGGCGGGTATGCCCGCCATGGTCCGGACTCGGTTCTCGACCCCGACCATCGGCCGCGAGTGGATGATCGGCGAAGAGGGCCAGGCCCGCACGGCCATCGCTCCCGACGGCACCGTCCTGGTGCGGGGGGCTCCCTGGCGGGCCCGCACGAACCGCGCGACGCCCATCGCGGTCGGTGATCGGGTGCGGGTGGCGGCGATCGACGGCCTGGTGCTCGACGTCGAACCCTTGGTGGGGGCCGCTCGGGACTATCGGGACCGCACGCCACCGCCGGGGGGCTGACCTGCGCTTTCGCCGCCGCGCTCGCGAAAGTTCACCCTTGTCGCCGGGAAAACTGCGGTTGTAGGGTCGCCCGTGCGAAAGGGGGACGTTCCGGGTGAGCGCTGTTCGCATTGACGACGCCTGGCAAGTAAAGGCGGCATGTCGGGGGCCCCAGGCGGCCGTTTTCTTCCCGCCGTCACATTTTGAGCGCAAGGACGAGAAGGTCGAGCGCGAAGCACGGGCGAAGGCGATCTGTGTCACGTGTCCGGTCCGCCAGCCGTGTCTCGACTTCGCGGTGAAGATTCGCGAGCCGCACGGTATTTGGGGTGGCCTGAACGAGTTGGAGCGCAAGCAACTGCTGGCTCATCGCGGCCTGTAGCTCCACCAGCTCCGCACCCAATCCGAGCCAGTTTTGTGTTCCTACAAAGGGGATGTGTCTCGGGGGAGGCGGGGGCCGGCCACGCGCACGTCGTCGCGCCGACGGGTGATGCCGCTGGCGTCGAGGAGGTTCAGCAGCGGGAGGGCCCACTTGCGGGTGGTGCCCAGCGCTTCTCGGACCTCGGCCACGGTGACCCCCGTCGGTTGGGCTCGTAGCAGCCGGGCAACGGTGCCGGCCGCATCCTCAACCGCAGTTGGTGCGAACCACACACCGTCCTGCTCCACGACGAGCCCGCGGCGCACGAGCTCGCGCAGCTCGCCCCGGTCGACGGCGAGGTCGTCCGCGCTCGGGGGCATGAACGGCGACGCCTCGAGCGCGGCGACGAAGGGGTGCCCCGCAAGGGGATCGTCCGCCCCAGCTGTCGCCGCCCGCCCGCCGGAGATCACCACGCCGTCCAGCGAGGCCAGCACGGCGCGGTCGCGCTCGTCGAGGGCGGCCACGTCGAGCCCGAGCGGTCCCGCGGC
>JBEEGD010000392.1:0-10503 GCA_041166685.1 Acidimicrobiaceae bacterium
CGATCAGGTGAGGCCGAGGAAGAGAAGAAGGCCAAGCCGGCGAACAAGAAGGCTGCTCCCCGGCGACAGCAGCTGCGAGCGAGGTCATGACGCGTCGGCGACGCCCGCTTCGTCGGCGCGTCGGCGCGGCGTTGATCGCGCTCGGCACGATCTCGCTCACGCTTGGCTTGACGGCGTCGCCGGTGCACGGTCAGGCGCCCGATCAAGTCGGCTGGTGGTTCAGGCTGAAGACGAAGGCGTTGCCGGTCGCGCCGCCGGTGCCGACGGTGCCCGACGGCGGCCTGTTCGTGCAGCAAGCCCCCGACGGCCCGGCGGCGATCGGTGCGGTCCGCTACCGGACTCCGAGCGCGGCGAGCGCGACGTTGACGCTGGCCGCAGCACAGGGGTCGACGACGACATTGGGCGCTCCGGTGCAAGCGTGCGCGACGAGTTCGTCGTGGGTGCCACCGTTGCCCGCGCCCGGCTATTGGGAGGACGCGCCCAAGTTCGGGAAGACCTGCTCGCCGGGAGCGGTGTCCTCGGACGGCAAGTTC
Source organism: Acidimicrobiaceae bacterium (assembly GCA_041166685.1). GTDB lineage: Bacteria > Actinomycetota > Acidimicrobiia > Acidimicrobiales > JACDCH01 > DASUCS01. The sequence goes on from JBEEGD010000392.1 coordinate 534, forward strand.
GTGGCGTTCATCTTCGGGCCCGAGTACCTGTCGAACGGCGCGCTCGACGTGGCCATCGTGCCGAAGGACGGCGCCTCACCGTTCGCCATCGCGTTCGACAAGCCCGCCGCCGATTCGCTGGTCGTGAAAATCGCGCCGGCAGGCACACCCACGACCGTCGCGAATCCGGTCACGACGGTCGCCACGGGCGGGGGCGGCGGCGGGGTTGTCAAGCCGCCGGCCGCGAGTCCGTCCGTCTCGGTCGCGCCCGTCCCCACGCCGACGACCGCGGCAGCGGCCGGCGACAACCGGTCGTCCGTCGCGAACACGGTGCTGAAGGTCGCCGGACTCGGTGACCCGGATCGGGGTGAGCGGGCCGCAGCCCTCGGTGGCGCGTCGGCCATCGTGGTCGGCTGGTGGCTGTTGAGCACGCGCGCGACTCGGATGCCGCAGTTGTTGGGCGCGCTCTCCGGTGCTGGCGCGGCTGTCGAGGTCCTTCCGGACCCGAAGTCGCGCATCGGCGGCGTCGGACGTTTCGCCCGCAGACGCAGCACCAACCCCAGCGCCCTGCGGTAACCCCCTTTGACGAAATCCCACTCAGACCTACACAAAAACGTGTAGTTCTGAGTGGGATTTGCGAGAGGATTAGGCGGCGGTGAGGACTACTGCGGCCATCGCGACGCTGGCGATCACCAACGCGATGAATGCGATGAGGGCCCAGTCGGCGCGATGCGTCCACGGTTTGGCGATGGTGACGCCCACGGACCTCCAACCGCAGATCGGGCAGGCGCCGTCGGTGAAGTAGGGCCGGAACTCGAGGTCGTCGATCGGGCAGCGCACCGCGTCGTTCGGTCCGAGCGCCGGAAGGGCGGACACGGCCACGATGGCATTCGCGTCAGCTGCGATGGCGGGCGCGTCAGGCACGAGCCAACTCCATTCGCCGCCACCAAAGCAGCGCGCCGCCCGTACAGACCACCAACGTCTGCCAGATGAGGTAGAGCCACACCAAGTAGCTCGGCTTGCGATGCACGATCGACACCGGGTTGGTCTCCTGCGCTGCGGGCGCCGCGGCGGCTGTCTGGGAGCCTGTGTTCGATGCCGTCGACGAGGAGACACCGCCCGACGGTCGGGCGGAGGTGCCCGTGCCGCCGGTCGTCGGCCCCGCGGTCGTGCCGGCTCCGGCGGAGATCGAAGGCCCGCCATTCGCGGGTACCGCGAACACGAACGCCCTCGCCTCACCGAGGATGTACTCCACGGTTTGCTTCGGCACTGATGCGTCCGCCGTCGGCTGCGTATAGCGCACGTGTATCCCGCTCACCGCGACATGACCGGCGCCGCTCTGCGCGCCGACATCGGGCGCCGTGACGAACACTTGCAGCCCCGCGTTCACCAACGCCTGGTTCAGTTGTCCGTTCACCACTTGCTGCAGCGCGTCGCTGCCCCCTTGCGGCGGACCCGCGGCCTCCACACCCTTGTCGGTCACCTTCACCGGTGTACCGCCCACCGTCGCGTTGCCCGCGTCGATCGTGTACGACGGGGTGGCGACCAAGTCTTTGATCTCCACCGACGCCGTCACGTGCGACCCGCTCACGATGAACAGGCCGGCGGCAAACGATGCGCGGTCGACGCGACCGTCGCCCTTCGCAGTGACGACGCCGGCGGCATTGTCGACGAAGACGTGCGACTCGCCGTAGTCCGACGACGTCTGGGCGCCGTCGCCCTGCTTCTCCACCGATCCCGGCCCGTCCGACGTTGCCGCCGTCACCGCGCCCCGCGCGTCGGCGGAAGTCTCCGTCGCGGCCGCCTCGGCCACCGACCCGCCCTGCGTCTGGCTGGCCTTGCCGTTGCCCGGGAACGTGGCGGTGGCGTACTGCGGCTGCGACGCGCCGTTGGCTGCGCCGGCAGCCGTTGCGCCGAGCGGGCCACTGTCGGCGATGCTCGCAGTGCCTTGCGCGGCCGGTGACGCGTCGAGATGCGTCACCGCGAGCGGGTACGAGTTGTCGACGGCGCCCGTGCGGAAGTTGATGAAGGCGTTGGATGCACCGATGGTGTGCACCCCCGTACCGCTGCCGTCGGCGCCGTACGACGAGAACGTCGCCGGTGTCGCCGTCTGCGCGTTCACCGACGGGCTGATCATGCAGATCACGATCAACGCCACGAGCGCCAGCCGCTTCATCGCTCGCCCACCTCACGAGCGACGAGTTCGGCCACGAGCGCTTCCGGCGCGACCCCGCGCTCCATCGCCAGCTGTTCGAGCGCGGCCCGCACTTCTGCGGGCACGTCGGCCACCAACGGTGTGCGTTCCGGGTCGAGGCGCGGCAATTCGATGCTCGCTTCATCGGCGATCGCCGCCTCCAATGTCTCCTCGTCGACGTGCCCCAAGTACGAGCCGGCGACAAAGTCCTCGTCGGCGGCCAGCTCCGCGGCGGTGCCGTCGAACGACACCTCGCCCTTGGTCAACACGTAGGCCCGTTGCGCGAGCTCGAGGGCGCGGCTGACGAACTGCTCGACGATGAGGATGGCGACGCCCTCGTGGGCCAACGACCCGATGACGGCGAACAGCTCGTCGCACACCACGGGCGCGAGACCCTGCGACGGTTCATCGAGCATGAGGAGCTTTGGCGGGACGATGACGGCACGCGACAACGCCATCATCTGGCGTTGACCCCCGGACAGCGATCCGACCGCTTGCGTGCGGCGCTCGGCCAGCACCGGGAACAGTGAGTACGCCCGCTCGAGCGCGGCGGGGATCTCGGACTTCGGGAGCACGCTCGCCGCGAGACGCAACGTCTCTTCGACCTGCAGGCTCGGGAACACGCCGCGGCCCTCGGGGATTTGCGTGAGCCCGAGGCGGGCGATGCGCTCGGCGGGCATGCCGTTGATGCGCTGGTCCTCGAATTGGATGGTGCCGGCCTTCGCCTCGATCAACCCGGAGATCGCCCGCAACGTGGTGGTCTTGCCCGCGCCGTTGGCCCCCAGCAGGGCCACGACTTCACCGGTGTTCACCGTGAGGTTGATACCGAAGAGCACGGCGATGCGCCCGTAGCCGGCCTCGAGACCTTGAACGTCGAGCAACGGGCTCATGATGCGTCCTGCCGTTCCGCGGCTTGGCCGAGGTACGCGGCGATCACGCGCTCGTCGGCCCGCACTTCAGCAGGCGTGTCGACCGTCATGATCACTCCGAAGTCCATCGCCGCGATGCGGTCGCACACGCGCATCACGAGCGCCATGTCGTGATCCACGAGCACGATCGTGATGCCGAGGCGATGGCGGATGACCGGCAGCAGCGCGCCGAGCTCGGCGGTCTCGCGCGCGTCGAGTCCGGATGCGGGCTCGTCGAGCAGCAACAGACGCGGGCGCTGCGCGACGGCGCGTCCGATTTCCACGCGCCGTTGCAAGCCGACAGGCAGGTCGGCGGCCAGCACGTCGGTCTGGTCGGTGAGCGCCAGCAGATGCAGGATGGCGTGCGCTCGCTCGCGGGCCTGCTCCTCGCCGAATCGAGAGCTGGCGGCGTGGAAGGCGTCGGCAATGAAGCCTCGTCGTTGGCGAACCTCGACGGGGATCATCAAGTTCTCGAGCACGGACAGCTTGCCGAACAGGTTCAGGTTCTGGAACGTGCGGGCGATGCCGAGCAACGAACGGCGGTGCACGGGAACACCGCCGAGCGGCGTGCCACAGAAGCGGATGTGGCCTTGGTCCGGTTGGGCCAGGCCGGAGATGCAGTTGAACAACGTCGTCTTGCCCGCGCCGTTCGGACCGATGAGCCCGAAGATCTCGCCCTCGTTCACCGAGAAGCTCACGTCGGCCAGGGCCTGCACGCCGCCGAAGCGCACCGACACATTGTCGACCGAGAGGAACGCGGGCGTACTCACGTGCGCACCACCAACCCTCGTATCCGTTCCGCGGTGTGACGCATCTGCGAGACAACTCCGTCGGGCGCAAGGATGAGTTGCACGATGAGCCCGCCGCCGAGCACGACGTTGAAGTACTCGGGCTTGAGCAGCGGAAGCTTGTCGAGCGCCTCTCCCCCCCACGCGAGGAAGACACCGCCGAGGAAGGCGGCGGCCACGAAGTTCGGTCCCATCAGGATCACGACCGCCGCGAAGTTGATCGACAGCAACAGTCCGTAACTCTGCCGGTCAGCGACGCCAATCGTGAGGTCGAGCAGAACTCCGGCGAGGCCAGCCAGTCCCGCTGAAATTCCAAACGCGAGAAGCTTGTAGCGGGTCACGTCGATGCCCGACGTGCGGGCGGCCACTTCCGCATCGCGGATGGCGGCAAGCGTGCGTCCGGTCTTCGAGCGTTGAAGGTTGGCGACCAACCAGCAACAGCCGACGAGGCAGGCAAGACAGAAGACGAACGTCGCCTTGTCGTCGGTGAGATCCCAACCGAGCAGCGAGGGCCGTTTGATGAACGTCGCCTCGCCGAACGGCCCCAGCGTGAACACGTAGTTGTCGAATCCGAGCGCGAGGGCGATCGTGACCACGCCGAGGATCAGTCCTTGCAGCCGCAGCGTGGGCAGCCCGACCACGACACCGACGGCGACCGATGCGGCGACGGCCATAGGCAGCGCGATCCAGAAGTTCCAGCCGCTGTTGGCGACGAGGGCGCCGGCGGTGAGCCCTCCGAAGCCGGCCAACTCGGCTTGCACGAACGAGATCTGACCGACGAAGCCCGTCAGCACGACGAGCGACAGCACGAGGATGCCGTACACCGCCGAGAGCGTCGCGAGCCGCTGATAGTTCGCGCCCATGTGGCCGACGAGGACGTACAGCAGGTCGAACCCGACGAGCCCCAGCGCAATCCGCAGTACGCGCGAGTGCGTGATCGAGGTCATGCGGTTCTCGCTCCCAGCGCCTTCGGCGGCCGGACGGTGAGGATGATCAGCACCACGACGACCGCGATGAACTTCTCGATACCGGGGTTGTCGGTGATGAATGCCCGCGGCCATTCCTCGGCGATGCCCAACAAGAACGCGCCCGCCACTGTGGCCGGCAGGCTCACCAGCCCGCCGAGTACGGCGGCGACGAGACCCTCGATGACGAGGATGGTCAACGAGATCTGGTCGAAGTTCAAGCGCGGGGTGAGCAGCACGCCGGCGACGGCGCCCATACCGCTTCCGATCATCCACGAGGCCGACGTCACGCGGTTGACGCTGATGCCCCACAAACGAGCCGCGGTCGGATCGTCGGCGACGGCGCGCATCTGCGCGCCGAGCGTCGTGAACCGCAACACCGCGGCGACGCCGGCCGCAAGCCCGATGGCCACGACGACGGTGAGGAACTGATCGGTCGCAACCGGCGCGTTGCCCGGCGCGGTGAAGAGACGATCGAGGGGCACGACCTTCACTGCCTGGTGGTAGGCGTTCTTGCCCCAGATGATGCCGGCGACCTCCTGTAGCACGAGCAACCAGCCGATCGTGACCGTCGTGCGCACGAGCGTCGAGCGATCGGCCAGCGGTCGCACGGTGAAGCGCTCGATGACGTAACCGAGACCCATGCCGACGACGATCGCCCCGAGCAAACCCACGATTGCGGGATAGCCCCACTCGACGGAGACTTGGTACGCGCAGAACGTCGAGAACATCGCAACGGCGCCGTGAGCGAAGTTCAACACGCCCGACACGCGGTAGATGAGCACGAGGCCGACGGCGAGCAGCGCGAACGTTCCGCCGTTCACCAACCCGATCACGGTGAACCCCGGGATGAGGTTGAGCCCCGCTAGAAGCATTGGGGATCCGTGACGCTCGTCCAGATGAGGCCCTTGTTCTGCAGCATCCAGAAGCAGCGGTTGGGGTCGTGGGAGTCGCCGGCTTGGTAACTGATCGGGCGCGGCGACAGCCCACCTTGGAACCCGGTCGTGGCGTTCAGCGCGTCGACGAGCCCTTGCTGCGACGGGTCGGGGCCGGCCCGCTGCAAGGCGTCGACGAACATCTGCGCCGCGGTCCACGACCCTTCCGTGTAGACGTCGAGCGGTGCGACCTGGTTGGGGAAGTACTTCTTCACCGTGTCGAGGTAGTCGCGCACGCCGGGGTCGTCGGGGTGGTCGGCGGGCTCGAGGAACGGGATCAGCGAGTGCATGCCCTCGACGAAGTCGGTGTAGCCCTGGTCCTTGTGCCCCGGCGACGGGTTGGCGCTGCCCTTGTCGAGACCGATTCCGATCAGCGGCGGCTTGTAGCCCGCGCCCTGCATGCTCTGGAACAAGCGCTGGTAGGAGAACGGGTCGAGGGCAGCCACGATCGACTTCGCGCCCCGGCTCTGCAGGTCGAGCACGACGTCGGCGTAGTTGGGTTTCGTGGCTTCGACGATGATCGGGTCGCCCTTGATCGTGACGTTGCGCTCACGCAACGCACGCACGATCTCGTCCTTCGCCGGCGCGATGAAGCCGACGTTCACGACGATGATGCCGACGTCGGTGAAACCGAGATCAGCCGAGCGGTTGGCGATCGCGGTTCCGTACGTCACGAAGTTGGCCGACACCGGATACGACAGCGGGTACTTGAACTCCTCCGGTGTTCCGAGGCCACCGATGACCGGCACACCCGCGTCGTTGAACGCCTTCACCGTGACGTCCTCACCGACGCCGGCCGACCCCACGACTGCGAACACGTGGTTGTCGTTGATCAACTTGTTGGCGCAGTTCGCCGCGTCGGTGGGGTTGAACTTCGAGTCACAGTCGATCAGCTGGAGCATCTTGCCGTTGACGCCGCCCGCCTCGTTGACCTTGTTGAAGTAGGCCCGCACGGTGTCGCGCTCGACGGTGGCGTCGACCGGACCGGTCTCGTCGAAGAGGCCCCCGACGGTGACCGTGCCTCCCGTGAGTGCTTGCGTGCCGACCTGTCCCGCGGTGGCTCCGCCTCCTCCGGATGTGCCGCCTCCTCCGGCGGTGCCGGTTCCCGCGGCGCCGGCATCGGTGGCGCCGCCGCTGGCCGCGCCCGCGTTGGATGCGGTGGCGGCGCCGCTGGCCGTCGAGGATCGGCTGCGGGCGCCGGTGGCCGTGCTCGATGCTCCGGCGGCCACGGTGGTGCCCGAGTCCCGCCGCCCGAGCTCGTACGCGACAGCTCCCCCCAGCACCAGCGTCGCGATCGTGGAGCACACGATGAAGATGACGACGATGCGTTGCCGCTGACCCTCCAGCATGCGGCGAACCCCCTAGCTCGTTGCCCCGAAGCTACCGGAGTGACCGAAGTGTGCGCTTCCCGGCCGGGTCGCCTGCCGTCGCAGGCACGAAGCAGATCTCGTCGACCCCGGCGTCGCGGTACTCGGCGATGCGCTTCTCGATGACCGCGGCACTCCCCACCAAGCCCACGGCTTCGACGAGCTCGGTGGGAATCGCGGCCAACAGCTCGCGCGGATGCGGACGGGTACGGGCGAACGCCACCAGCTCGCCGAAGCCCGCCTCGGTGAACACGTCGCCGTAGCCGGGCGCGGCCAGGTACGCCACGAGCGCGCGGGTCAACTGCAGGCGAGCATCGTCGTCCGGATCGACGGCGGTCGCGAGCCATACCGCCGTCTTCGCGCCACCCGCACTCGTGAACTGCTCGCAGAGCCGCGCCGCGGTCTTGGGCGTGACGAGGTTGAGGACCATGCGGTCGGCGTGCTCGGCCGCGACCTGCACCGCGCGCGCACCGAACGCGGCCACGGTGATCGTCGAGGGTTGCCGGTCGAGGCGCAGACGGAAGCCGGCGCGCTCACCGGCGAGCAAGGCGCGCACCATTTGCGCGCTCGCTTCGAGCGTCGCCGCGGGACGCTCTCGCGATCGGCCGTGCCACTCCTCCACGACGAGGGTGCTCGACGTGCCGAGCGCGACGTTCACGTTGCGTCCGATGAGCGTCGCTACCGACGCGACGCCCATCGCGATCGTCGCGGGCGTTCGGACGTTCACCGCCAGCGGCCCGATCGTCAGGGTGATGTGGTTCGTGCGCCCACCGATCGCGGTAGCCAGCGCGAACGAGTCGAATGTCGCCATCTCGCCGATCCACAGCTCGGGATAGCCGAGCTCCTCCGCGACGCCCGCCACCTGCAACGCCTCCTCCACCGGCCGATCCGACCAGTAGGGGAGCACGACGCTCAGCACCTGAACGAACTCGGGGTGGCTAGCGGGGCCATAGCCCCGGTCCGCACCCCAAGTTGGGAGAGGGGGGCGGTCATCGACCGACGATGAAGCTCACGACCGTGGTGCAGCTGCCGCCGATGTTGAGGGTGGCGACCGTGTGGGCGTCGGGCACTTGGTAGTCACCGGCGGTGTCGGTGACTTGCTTGGTCGCGTCGAGCAGCATGCGCACACCTGTGGCGCCGACGGGATGGCCGAGCCCGATGAGCCCGCCGCTCGGGTTCACCGGCAGCCGGCCTTTGGGGTCGATGGTCCCTTCTTCGATCGCCTTCCAGCTCTCACCTGGATCGGTGATGCCGAAGTGATCGATGGCCGCGTACTCCGTGATCGTGAAGCAGTCGTGCGTCTCGATGGCGTCGAGATCGTCAGGGCCACTGATGCCGGCGCGCGCGTATGCCTCGGTGATCGCCCGCCGCAAGTGCGGGAACACGTACGCCGACGCGGCCGACCGGTGCAACTTGTCGGCCAGCAACATCGGTGCAGTGCGATGACCCCAGCCCTTGATCACCGCGAAGTCGTCGAGCGAGCGGCCCCGCCGCCGGGCGTGCTCGGCCGCGAACCGGGGCGACGCCAGCACGACAGCCGCGGCTCCATCGGTGATCCGGCCGCAGTCTTGCTTGCGCAGCCGTCCTTCGATCACCGGGTTGAGCTCGTCGTCCTCGGTGAAGCTGTCGGTGCCGAACCGCCAATCGCGCGACTGCGCATTCGGGTTGCGGGTGGCGTTGTCGAAGTTGAGCTCGGCGATGCGGGCGAGATGCGGGTAGTCGAGCCCGTAGCGATCGCCGTAGACGTCGGCGATCTCACTGAACAGGTACGGCCAGGGGAACGTGGCGTCGGTGGCCTCGCGTCCCACCCACGCGGCGGACCCGAGATGCTCGGCTGCGGTCTGCCCGTCGACGTTGCGCATGAGCTCGACGCCCACGACGAGCGCGCAGTCGTAGTTGCCGGCCTGCAAGTCGGCCATCGCGGCCAGCGTGGCGACGCTGCCGGATGCACACGCTGCTTCGTGGCGCGCGGTCGGCAACTCCGCAAACGCGGGATCGATGGTGGCGACCATGCCGCCCAGCTGCGCCTGGCCGCAGAACAGCTCCGCGGCGAGGTTGCCGACGTGGGCCACGTCGATGTCGGTGGCCGCGACGCCCGTGGCGTCGAGCGCTCCGAGTACCGCGTCGGACAGCAACTCGAAGAGGCTGCCGCCGGTTGCCGTCCAGTTGCGGGCGAAGTCGGTCTGCGCGCCTCCGAGAACGAACACGTCCGGCGCGGTCAACCGAGCTTCCATCCCGGAACCCACGTGGCGTGGAACCCGATCGGCACGCGTTGCGGAAGGATCACCCGCGCGACCGGACCCGACGTGATGTCGGCGGCGTCGAGGATCACGACCTCCGACCGATCTTCCAGTTGGTCGTACACGAAGCTCACGAGGTAGCCGTCGTCGTCGCTCACCGCGTTGGGCCGCGGGGCGAAGGGTGACTCGCTGGCCCAACGGCCGGCGCCACACCACCAGCGTTCGTCCGTCCCGTTCACGACGTCGTACTTCACGATCCCGTCGAACAGCAGCGTCGGTTCGGGTGAGATGTGCACGTTGTAGACGTAGCGGTTGGGCCGGCCCTGACGCGACACGTCGATCGACGGGAACTCCGTGTTGTCGTCGTCGAGGTACTCCTCGTGCGTGGCTCCCGTGCTCAGGTTGAACCGGTACCGGTACAGGTGCGCGTCGAGCCGCAGGTACGAGAGCAGCTTCGCGAGCGGGCCCTCCGCGTCGGCCCGGGGCTCGGGCTTCGTCACGCGGCACAGGTCCATGACGATCTCGTCGCCCTCCTCCCACGCGTTGACCGAGTGGTACACGTAGCAGGGGTCGGCCTCGAACCACGTGATCGCG
>JBEEGD010000393.1:0-6428 GCA_041166685.1 Acidimicrobiaceae bacterium
GACCAGCATTTCGGGCTCGGTCAAGAACGGCCAGATCGTCTCCGGGCTCGCATCGATCATGATCTCGCGCACGAGTTCGGCCATCAGCGCTTCTCCTTGTCTCGTTGGGCGGCCTCGGCGACGTCACGCAATCGTTCGAGCCCGCTCGTCCAGTAGTCGTCCAGGGATTTCCGGAGCTTCTTCATCTCTGCTCGGTCTGCTCGGTACAGCCGGCGGGTGCCCTCGCGTCGCTCGATCACCAACCCGGCTGCCCTGAGTACACCGAGATGCTGCGAGATCGCGGATCGAGTGACCTCACCAAAGTGGTCCGCGATGTCCGTCGCCGGCAGCTCACGGCCCCACACCAGACGGACGATCTCCCGGCGCCGCGGCTCGGCAAACGCCTTGAGGGCTGCATCCACACTCGCTAACTTAAGCGACTGCTTACGTTAGTGTCAACTGAATCTCGATGACATCGCCAACGCGCATCGGCGCGTGACCGGCATGTTCGCGCCGACCAGAATCTTGACCGTCCTTGCGATCACGGGCGCGAACTGGCGTAGGTCGCGGGGTCCAAAGCGAACGCGAGGCTCGTCATCGGCTCGCCCGCCGCCCGCAGCGCGGCGTTCTTGCGCGCCACCTCGTGGTAGAGCTGCAGTGCCGAGCGCGCGTCGAGGTCGTGCGTGTCGGTGCCGAGATGCTCGAGCAGAAGCTCGCACCGCAGAGCGTGCACGGTCGGTCGGTGCCAGAACGACGCGTTGAGCTCGGTGTCCCCGAAGAACGAGCGGTTGCCGATGTTGGCCGAGCCGATGGTCGACCACACGTCGTCGACGAGCGCGATCTTCGCGTGCACGTAGACGTTCTGATACGCGCCGCGGCCGTTGTTCGCCGCGATGCCCGCCAGCGTGAAATGGTCGTGCCGGCCGAGCGCGGCGAGCTTGTCGAAGAACGGCTTGTTCTCCGGGTCGCGCCGGCCCGCGGCCATCTGTTGTTCGGGATCTACCGGGACCAGCACCACGACCTCGACCCCGCGTTCGAGCGCGCCGTGCAGCGCATCGACGATCTGTTCGGCACCGATCGCCTGGTCCTCGATGTAGATCGCATCGCGCGCGGCGGCGATCGCCTTCAAGTATTGGTCGAGGATCGAGTGCTCGCCGCCGGCGATCGCGAAGGGCTCGCCGCCGACCGCCGCGGTGCCGTCGGTGTAGCGCTCGCGGCGCACCGTGCGCTGGATCTGCACCGGCACCTCGCCCGCGTCGGGCGAGAGCACGCGTGGGAAGGCGAGCACGTCCTGGCTGACCGCGTCGGGCCAGACACCATCGTCCCGGTCGCGGTCGCTTGCCTCGTTCCAGCGCTGGACGAAGTTGTGGTGCACGTCGGTTGCCGCCGGCCCGCGCAACTCGACGTACACGTCGTGGGTCGAGCCGAGCTCTCTCGGCGCGTGGCCCGGCGCGACGACCGAACCGTTGTGCAGGTTGATGCCGCCGACGAACGCGAACTCGTCGGGCTGACCCGCGTCGACCACCCAGCTCTTCTGGTGCTGGCAGTAGCGCCCATGGGCCTGGTCCCACCGCGCGAGGAAGCGCGAGCCCCGTTTCGCGAGGAACTCGCGGTCCGTGACGGTCCCGGCGAAGTGGGAGTCGGGATTGATCGCCGCCAGCTGTTCGTGGCGCCAGAAGAGTACGCGCACGTCGAGACCGCGCGCCGTCGCGCCGTCGAGCACATCGAAGAAGCTGCCGTGGCCATCGGGCATGGCGAACGCCATCTGATGGAAGGCAACGGTCGCCCACACGCTCCTCTTCGCGCTCGCCACCGCGCTGCAGATCCTCGCAAACGCGGGACCGCCGTCAACGAGCGGCCGCACCGCGTTGCCGCCGCGAATCGGATACGAGCCGGAAGACACGGAGGGCACGTAATCGCCGTCACGCTTCAAGCCCGAACCGTACCAGCGGCGTCAAGAAGAAGGCCGGTTGCCGCGAAGTCCTGGTCGAACGCGAGAGCCTCTCGCAGCCGGCGGTCTCTGCACCATAGTGCCTACTATGGTGCAGATAGCAGTGAAACCTCGAGCCCACGCACGACGGAGCAGCAGGTGAGCCGTGAACCGATCTGCGGCTACGGACCGGTACCGGGCGAGTCCGATGGTTCGGGGTCGTTCCTTCGTAAGGTGACGTCATGACGGCGCCGAATCGAGCGACGCGATCACGTCGCCCGCCCACAACTGACCCGAGCGAGCAAGCGACCCGTCGGGCCGTCATCGATGCCGCGGTCGCCTCCATCCTCGAGCGCGGCTTCTACCGTGCCAGCAGCAACGAGATCACGCGGCGCGCGGGCGTGACGTGGGGCGTCATCCAGCACTACTTCGGCACGCGCGAGTCCCTGATGCTCGCGGTGCTCGAAGACGGCGCACGCCGCTTCGACGATGTCGTCGAGCACGGCGTGATCGACGGCGACACGGTCGCCGAACGCGTCGCGCAGCTTCTCGACGTGCTCGCGGAGCACTACGGGACGCAGGACTACCTCGCCTACATGCAGATCGCGCTGAACATGGACCATGATCCGACGACCAGCGCCGAGGTTCGGTCCACCCTGCAGCAGGTCGCTCGCCGTTCGGCCGAACAGCTACGCACGCTGATCCGGGCCACGTTGGGTCCGGCGACAAGCGTTCCTGATCTCGCAACGACGGTGTTCCTCGCCTTGCGCGGCTTTGTACTGAGCCAGCTGCTGCTCGACACGATGACGTATGACACGGTTGTCCCTGAATCCGACCGGGTCGCACGACAGCGACGCTTGCTGGGCAAGATGCTCGCCCCCTACCTCGAGGATGTCGTCCGCAACGCGAACACATGACCGTCAGGTGTTGATCCGGACGCGGCGATAGCCGCGCACGGTGCTGGTGTGGGCGCGTTCGATGCCCGCCGGATCGACGCTCCACTCTGGGAATCGCGAGAGCGTCTCTTCGAGGGCAACGCGACCTTCGAGGCGCGCCAGCGCGGCTCCGATGCAGAAGTGCGCGCCATGCCCGAACGAGAGATGGTGCGCCGAGGACCGGCGCACGTCGAACCGGTCGGGGTCAGCAAAGACTCGGTCATCGCGCCCGGCGCTCCCGGTCAGCAGCAAGACCTTCGAGTCCTTCGGGATGACCGTCCCGTGGAGCTCGACGTCGCGCGTGGTCCATCGCCCGTTCACCGGCGATGGCGGTTCGAGCCGGAGCAGCTCCTCGACCGCGCCTGGGATCACCCCAGGGTCGGCCGCCAACATGGCGCGCTGATCCGGATTGGAGGCGAGCACGACCGCCGCGTTTCCGAGCAGCTTTGCCACCGTTTCGGTTCCTGCGGTGTACAGCAGGATGGCGAACTCGGTGCACTCGTCGCTCGTCAACCGGCGCGTGGTGCCGCCGTCGGTGATCTCGGCCTGGACGAGACCACTGATCAGATCGTCTCGTGGCTCGGCTCGCCGTGCCGCCACGAGGTCCGACAGATAGACGGCAAGCTCGAGCGCCGCCGTCGCGCTGATGTCGTTCACCATGCCGACGCCCGGCTCGATGTGGAACATGGCTTCGACGAGCTTTCGGGTCGGCTCCTGGTCCTCGGGCGGGACACCGACGAGCGACGAGATCACGCGGGACGGCAGCTGCGCCGCGAAGTCCTGCACGTAGTCGAACCCGCCGGTCCCGAGGTGGGGATCGAGCAGGTCGGCGCAGATGTTCCGGACCTGGTCGTGGATGCCGGCCACTCGCCTCGGGGTGAACGCTCTCGACACGAGCACGCGGAGGATGGAGTGCTCGGGCGGGTCGAGGAAGATCAGCATCCGGTTCTGGCCCGCAGTGGGACCCATGCGTTCGAGCACGGTGCCGTGCGTGGAGCTGAAGGTCCCGGTGTCCTTGTGGGCGTTCTCGACGTCGGCGAAGCGACTCAGCGCCCAGAAGTCGAGCTGGTCGTTTCGGTAGACGGGCGCCTCGTCGCGCAGTCGCTTCCATGCCGGATATGGATCGTCATCGAGTGCCAGGTCATACGGATCCCAGTCGAGCGGCGCCGTGGTCGTGGTCACGTCTCCCTGCCGAGGATGAAGGAACTGCCGCCAGACGACATGAGCACATGGTTGGCGTTCATGACCTGGTTGACGGCGGTTCCCCGAATCTGCCGGACGGCTTCAGTGATGAGGTTCATCCCGTGGATGTACGCCTCGCCGATGAGTCCACCGTTGGTGTTGACCGGCATGGTGCCGCCTCGCGCGATGGCGCCGCTGGCGATGTAGTCCTTGGCCTCGCCCGGCTTGCAGAACCCCAAGTCCTCGAGTCCGTGGAACACGTGCGGTGTGAACGCGTCGTAGATCATGGCGGCATCGATGTCGACGTGCTCGAGATCGGCCATCCCGAACAGCGCGTCCGTGCTGCGATCGGCCCGGCCGACATGCTGCACTGCGCCGACGACCACGGCCGCCGGCTGCGGCAGGTCGCGGGCCCGCTCCGCCGTCGACACGATGAACGCCACTCCCCCGTCAGTCTCCTGACAGCAGTCGAGCAATCTCAAGATCGGCTCGATGATCCATCGTGAGGCTTGGTGGTCGGCGAGCGTGACCGGCTGTCCGTAGAACCAGGAGTCGGGGTTGGTCGCGGCGAAGTCGCGGATGCCGACGACATAGCGCCCGAAGTCCTCGCTGGTGATGCCGAACGTGCGCATGTAGGGCAGCGTTTGCATGGACAGGATCGCCGCCGGCGTCAACGCGCCGTACGGGGCCGACCAGTTGGCGAAACCCCACCCGGTGCCGACGGCCGGCGTCGATCTCGGATCGCGGACCGCACCGAAACGCCGTCCGGACCGCGCGTTCAACGCTCGGTACACGAGCACGTGCTTGGCGGCCCCCGTCGCCACCGCCATCGCCGCGGCCAGCACCGTCGCTCCCGATCCGCCACCGCCGTGCGGCAGTCGCACGCTGTAGGAGAGGTCACGGACACCGAGGACACGCATCAGCTCGACGTCCTCTGTCGGATCGATCGTGAAGGTGACCATGCCGTCCACGTCGTCGACCGTGAGACCGGCGTCGTCGAGGGCGGCGAGGCTCGCCTCGGCAGCGAGCTGCAGCTCGCTGCGACCCGACGCCTTCGAGAAGTCGGTCTGACCGATCCCGACGACCGCGGTCGTGCCGCGCATCAGCCGGCTCCGATCGGACGAAACAGTGGCACGCCGATCCCTTCGCGATCGGTGGGCGCGAAAAAGACCTCGACCTCCATGCCGAGATGGACCTCATAGACCGCAACCTCACACACGTTCGAGGTGACGCTCGGTCCCTCCTCGAGCGTGATCGTCGCAACGGCGACGGGGAGGTCCAACCAGGGAACCGGCGGATGGTGCACGATGATGTAGCTCGCCACCGTCCCGCGACCGGACGTCTCCTTGTGTTGACGATTCGGGCTGTGGCAGACGGGGCACAGTGGCGCCGGCGGGTGACACAGCTCCCCGCAGGCACCGCACATCTGGATCAGCAGCTGCCCTCGACCGGCAGCCTCCCAATAGAAGGCGTTGTCGTCGGTGAGGACGGGCGCGGGCCGGGTTCGCGCGGTCGCCTCCGTCACGCTGGCGCGAGTCCATACACGCGGGCGGCGTTGTCGGCGAGGATCAGCTGGCGCTCGTCGGCGGGGATGTCGGCGAACGCCTCCGCCACGACCTTGGCCGAATTCGGCCAGGTCGAGGCCGGATGCGGGAAGTCGGTCGACCACATGATGTTCTCCACGCCGACCTCGTAGCGCTGTTCCAGGCTCTGGCGGTCGCCGCCGATCAGCGTCAGCGAGATCTGCTGGTGGAACGTCTCCGTCGGCGGTTTCGTCACGCCCGGGAACTGGTGATCGCGGCCTCGCCGCCACGAGCTGTCGAGCATCTGCAGCCACAGCACGAAGATCTCGAAGGACGGCTCGACGAACACGACGCGCAGCTTGGGGAACCGCTCGAGCACCCCGGTCATGAGCCAGAACGAGAGGTTCTCGACGATCATGATCCCCGGCATCGACGTGAAGATGCTCTTGTACGGCGTCGGGTCGGCTCGGTAGATGTCGAACAGCGTGTTCTTCAACCCGAGGTGTTGGCTGATCGTGAGGTTCGTCTCCGACAACGCCGCCCACAGCGGGTCGTATGCGGGATCGTGGTACGGCGGAAAGCCGAGCTCGATCGGGTAGTTCGGGAGCTGCACGGAGCGCGCGCCGAGGGCGGCCAGTCGGTGCACCTCGTCGACGGCATGGTCGATGTCGATGATCGGTAGCTGGTAGCTGGCGACGAGCCGGTCGGGGTCGATCGAGACGAAGTCGGCGAGCGAATCGTTGAACGCGCGTGCCACCGCCTTCCAGTGGTCGCCCGCGAGGTGGAACTGCCGGAACGCGCTGAGCTCCGAGTAGAGGACCTCTGCGTGCACGCCGTCGCGGTCCATGGCGGCGAGGCGAGCCTCGGGCTCCCAATAAC
>JBEEGD010000394.1:0-3338 GCA_041166685.1 Acidimicrobiaceae bacterium
CACGCACGAGCCCACACAGCGCATCGTGCTTGGCCGCGTCGAGCTGACCCAACGAACCACCGCGCAAGTCGCGATTCCATGCCCAGCGCGAACCGGCCAGCGGCGCGCGCGTCTCGCCGAGCAGCAGCAGGTGGCCGCCGTCGATCAAGCCAACCCCCGCGGGCCGCCGCTCGAGCTGGTCCACGACCCCCAGCAGGCCGACGATCGGTGTGGGATCGATGTCGCGGCCTCGTGACTCGTTGTAGAGGCTCACGTTGCCGCCGACAACAGGAATGCGGAGCGCGCGGCACGTGTCGCCCATCCCGTCGATGGCCTCGGACAACTGCCACATCACTTCCGGGTGCTCGGGGTTGCCGAAATTCAGGCAGTTCACCAGCGCCACGGGTCGGGCGCCGACACACGCGAGGTTGAGCGCGGCTTCGGCGACGAGCCGCGCCGTACCGACGCGCGGGTCGACGGCGCACCAGCGATGATTGCCATCGGTCGTCAATGCGAGCCCACGGCCGGTGTCGATGCCGGTGGTCGGGTGCTTCAACCGCAGAACGGTGGCATCGCCGCCCGGTCCGGCAACGGTGTTGAGAAAGAGTTGGTGGTCGTACTGCGACCAGACCCACGTGGTGTCGGCGAGCATCGAGACGAGGTCGTCGGACGCCCGTGCGGTACCACCGTCACCGCGGGGCTCGTCGGCTCGGCGAGCGTCGAGATCATGCGGCGGGGTGCGCGTACGGTCGTAGCGCGGCGCATCCTCGTCGAGCGACTTTGCGGGCAGATCGGCGAGCACCGCTCCGTCGAACGTGTCGAGCACGCGCAGCCTGCCGGTGCCGGTGACCGTCCCGATCACTGACGCGGTGACCTCCCAGCGGTCGCAGATCGAGCGCACCTCGTCGAGGTGCTCGGGCTTCACGATGGCGAGCATTCGTTCCTGGGACTCGCTCGTCATGATCTCGAACGGTTCCATGTTCGGTTCGCGCACGGAAACCTCGGACAGATACACGTCGAGACCCGCACCGCCCTTCGCCGCGGTCTCGCTGGTGGCGCCGGTGATGCCCGCAGCGCCGAGATCCTGCACGCCGACCGCAAGACCCGCATCGAGCAACGCAAGGCACGCTTCGATCAGCCGCTTCTCCTCGAACGGATCGCCGACCTGCACGCTCGGGCGTTTCGCGGCGTCGTCCTCGCCGAAACCTGCCGATGCGAGCACGCTCGCGCCGCCGATGCCGTCTCGTCCGGTGGACGAGCCGAGCAGCACCGCAAGGTTGCCGAGCCCGGTGGCGCGCGCAAGGACGAGCCGCTCCGTAGGAAGCACGCCGAGACACAGCACGTTGACGAGCGGGTTGTCGGCGTAGGTCTCGTCGAACACCACCTCGCCGCCGACCGTCGGCACGCCGACGGCGTTGCCGTAGCCGGAAATGCCGGACACGACGCCTTCGGCGATCCACCGGCTTCGGGCGTCGTCGAGCGGGCCGAACCGCAGAGGATCCATCACCGCGATCGGGCGCGCCCCGACAGAGAAGACATCCCGCAAGATGCCGCCGACGCCGGTCGCCGCGCCCTGATACGGCTCGACCGCCGAAGGGTGGTTGTGGCTCTCGATGCGAATGGCGGCGGCGATGTCGTCGCCGACATCGACGACGCCGGCACCCTCGCCGGGGCCGACGAGCACCCAGGACGCTTCGGACGGCAGGCGCCGCAAATGCAGGCGCGAGGACTTGTAGGAGCAGTGCTCGGACCACATGACCGCGAACATCGCCAACTCGAGGTGATTGGGCGGCCGGCCGAGGATGCGTTCGATCGCCGTCAACTCGTCGTCCGTCAGGCCCAAAGCCCGATGCACGGGTTGATCGCCCACCCGACGCACCTTAGCGCCCAGTACCAACGTTGCTTTTCCCTGAATCGATGTGGTTCTATTTCTTTCTATGGCAGCCCAAAAAGGCCCCCGTTCAATGACCGATGAGCACAAGCAGGCGCTGGCGGAAGGGCGCACGCAGGGCCGGGCCGTCCGGAATTATCTCGATGCGCTCGAAGCAACGAAGCCCAAGCGAGGCCGCAAGCGCACCGCCGATTCCATCAAGAAGCGGCTCGATGCAATCGAGGCAGACCTCGAGAAAACCGACCCACTCAAGGCATTGAACCTGCGCCAGGAACGGCGCAATCTCTATGCCGAGCTGGCCGGGATAGACGACAAGGTCGACCTCGAGGGTGTGGAAAAAGAGTTCGTGCTCGCGGCCAAGACGTACGGCGAGCGCCGAGGCATCTCCTACGAGGTGTGGCGTGAGGCCGGCGTACCCTCTGACGTGCTGAAGAAGGCTGGCATCAACCGCGGAAGCTGAGCTCGCCCGCCGCTTGCAGCAGCGAGCGCAACAACGGCAGGCCGTCGCTCGAGCCGAGCAGCGGATCGCTCGCCCGCTCGGGATGCGGCATCAAACCGACGACGTTCCGACCCTCATTACAGATGCCAGCGATGTCGTCCATGGCGCCATTCGGGTTGTCCACATAGCGCAGGATGACGCGTTCATCCGCGCGTAATTCCGCCAGTGTCTCGCTCGAACAGGTGTAGTTCCCCTCGAAATGATTGATGGGAACCCGCAACACCGCGCCCGCCTCTGTGGCACACGTGAGCGCGGACCGAGATGACTCGACCCGCAACTCGACCGTGGTGCACAGGAATTTGAGACCCCGGTTCTTCTGGAGCGCACCAGGCAAAAGTCCGGCCTCTGTCAGCACTTGAAAGCCGTTGCAAATACCCACAACCGGTCCGCCGTCGTCCGCGAACTTGGCCACCGCCGTCATGACCGGCGAGAAGCGGGCGATGGCGCCGGGACGGAGATAGTCACCATGGGCAAACCCGCCAGGGACGACCACCGCATCCACATCGCCAACGGAGCGGTCTCCGTGCCACAAGAGACTCGCGGACCCCCCGAGTTTGGTGACGGCCTCGATCACGTCCTGCTCGCAATTCGAACCGGGGAAGAGAACGACGCCGACCTTCGCGCTCACGAAACCAGGGCCTCGATCCTGACGGTGGAGTCCTCGATCACGGGGTTGGTCAGGAACCGGGAGCACATCTCGTCGACCTCGCGCCGGGCGGAATCCTCGTCGGCCGACTCGATGCTGAATCGGATGCACTTGCCGACGCGCACCCCGCTCACGCCGTCGAAGCCGAGCTGGGGAAGCGATCGTTCGATCGTGGCCCCCTGCGGGTCGGCCACACCGTCACGCAGCTGCACTTCCACGACGACCGAGAACCTCACTGAGTCAGCCTAAGCCCCGGGCCACTCATCCAAAGACCTCCCGGTGATGCGTTCGTAGCCGTCGCGATAGCGCGCGCTCGTGGCGTT
>JBEEGD010000395.1:0-11605 GCA_041166685.1 Acidimicrobiaceae bacterium
GCCGCCGTACTGGCGCACGATGGACAGGTAGCGGGCGTACGCCTCTGATTCCGTCGTCGTCCAGAATCGGGTTCCGTAGACCCCCTGGAACTCCGGACCGGCGGCTTGGGCGAACGTGTCCGAGACGGTGCCCTCGGCCGTGCCGCCGTACCACTGTGGCGAGTAGTCGACGGCGCGTGCGTTGCCGATGATCAGCGGCGCGTCAGCGGTCACATAGAGCATCACGGTCTGCGCGCCGGAGGCTTTCATCCGGCTCATCTCCGAGACGTAGGACGCTTGATTCGAGACGATCTTCTCGCTGTGGACGAGCGACATGCCCTGCGCCTTCAGCTCCGCGGCCGTGGCCTCGTACCAAAGGACGTAACCCTCTTTGTCGCCGGCATACACGATGCCGATCTTGTTGCCGCCGGCTTGCATGTAATCGCTCTTGAGGAACGAAACCTCTGCCGGCACGAACGATGTGCTGAGGTTGATCGCGAGCACGGTCTGCCAAGAGGGGTCCATGAACGGCGGGTTGGCGTCGAGCACGGGGATACCGGCAGCGTTCTCGCAGTCGTCCTCTGCGCTGACGGCGCCCTCCATGTTCCAGACCATGAAGCTGCCGTTGCTCGCCACCTCCTTGCAAGCAGCAATGGCGCCGTCGGCGGTTCCCTGATTGTCGACTTTGGCGAGGGTGATCTTTCGGCCGTAGATCCCGCCGTTCGCGTTGACCTGCTTCTGCCAGATCACCGCAGCCTTGTCGTAGATGTCGTTGCCGATCGGACCGCCGACCCCCGAGAAGACACCCGACACGGAGATCTTGATGGAGTTGTCGGTGACCCCGACGCTCGACCCGCCGTCCGCTGCGGTCTCTCCATTCGCGCCTCCCGGCGACGGGTCCACGCCGCCGGCGGCCGCGCCCGGCGACCGAGCCGCGCCTGACGCCTCCGACCCGGCGGCGTTCGCCGAGCCCTGCGCCGCGCCGCCGGCAGCCGTGTCGTTCTGCAGTTGCTCGCTGGGGCCGGTACGGACGGTCGCGGCGTGCGGCAGCGTCTTGTTGGAGCACGCGACGGCCACGAGCGATGCGATGGCCAACCACCAGAGCGGGCCGACCCGCCGAGGATTGTGGTGACCCACGGTGTTGATGCCCTGCACTCGCCTCAGGCCGAGCTGGCCAGCGGGGTCATCCCTCGCGCTTGCGGAAGTAGGGGATGACTGTCTCGCCCCACTGACGGATCGTCTCCATGCAGACGTCGTATGGCACCGTTCCCATCTGCACGATGGCGAGGATCTCGTCGGCCCCCGCGTCCTCGAGCGCTTCGACGTATTCGATGGCTCGGTGCGCGTTGCCGTAGGCGTGATCGACGTTGTACGCGGAAGTCGGGTCGATTCCGGGTGGGAGTTCGATGCCGGCCGCTTCGAGCTGAGCGGTCACCTTCGCGCCCGCGCTGCGCATGTACTCGATGTTGTCGTCGTTTTCGGTGTCCTCGTCCGGCTCAGGTGCCCCCGCGTACCAATGCAACGAGGACTGGGTGAAGAAGCGCTGTCCGCCCGCACCGATCTGCTTGGCGCGCTCGGGATCGTCATTGAGGACGATTGTGGGGCACAAGGCGGAGAGGCTGTTTCTGATCTCGGTCGACACGAGCTCGTCGCCGGTTCTCGTCGCGACGGCCTCGTCGTACATCTTGCGCTTCATCCGTACTTCGTCGAGACCGCCGAAACCGAAGATGAGAGCGCCCACCCCGTAGTTCGCCGCGGTGACGATCGTCTGCGGGCTCGTGCACGCGAGGTACAGCGGCGGATGCGGCAGCTGGACCGGCTCGGGCATGATCCTGTGCTCCCCCACCGGTGGCGTGACGATGTCGAGCATCTCGCCGTGCCATTCAAAGCCCTCACCGCGCCACGCGGACCCGATGATGCACAGTGCCTCGCGCACCTCTGCGGCCGTGCGCTCGACGTCGACGCCGAAAAGGGTCATCTCCTGGATTGTCCCGCCGCGTCCGGCCCCGAGGTCGAGCCGACCGTTCGACAGCACGTCGAGCATCGCCGCCCGCTCGGCTACCCGCACCGGATGGTTGTAGTTGAACGGCATGCAGACGACGCCATGGCCGATGCGGATGCGCGACGTGCGCGCCGCTACCCAACTGAGAAAGATCTCGGGGGACGTCATGTGGGCGTAGCGACGGAGTCCATGGTGTTCGACGGCCCAGATGCGGTCGAACCCCATCTCCTCGGCGAAGACCGCCTGCTCGACGCAACTCCGCAACACCGCCTTCTCCCGATCGGGCGTCGGATGAGGGAGCTGCGCCTCGAAGATCAGCGAGAATTCCACGTCGCCTCCAGAAGTCGGCCGCCGGCGTCAATGAGATGATCTACTAAATCTGTAGCAAGTCTCGACCGGTGACACGTAGAAGTCAAGCCAGCGCCGTGCAAGCGGGAAGGCGCTGACCGACGACCTACGACGCGGGGCGCGGCGACGGCTCGCGCGGCAGCCCGAGCAACCGCTCGCCGATGATGTTGCGCTGGATTTCATTGGTGCCGGCGGCGATGGTCCAGGCCCAGGAGGCAATGTGTTCGAGGAGCGCCGTCTCGGACGGATCCTGGGCCAGCCCGCCACGATCGTGCTCGAGCGTCGCCCCGACACCGCGGATCCGGGTGCGCAGTCCAGTGATCCGCTGCAGGATCTCGCTGTAGAACAGCTTGAAGATCGAGCTCTCCGGCCCGATGTCGCCGTGGTGAAACAGCTGGCCGATGAACGTCTCGCTCAACATTCCAAGCACCTCGACCTCGGCGGCCCTTTCCGCGAGCTCCTGACGAATGCCCCCGTCGTCGAGAGCCGTACGCCCACCACCAACCGGCGTAGCCGCCGCCTCGGCAACCATGTCATCCAACGTCTCGACGAGTTGCGCGTGGCGCTCGACGATGTAGGAGCCCCGCTCGTTGGTCAACGCTGTCTGAGAGATGGCCCAGCCTTCGTTCTCCGGTCCGATCCGTTGGGCGACCGGCACGCGTACGTCGCTGAAGAAGACTTCACAGAACTCGGTTTCACCGGTCGCCTGGCGGATCGGTCGCACTTCGATGCCCGGTGAGGCCATCGCGACCATGAGGACGCTGATGCCCTTGTGCTTTGGCGCGGCGGTGTCGGTCCTGGCGAGCAGCAGGCACCACTTCGAGTGCTGGGCGCCGCTCGACCAGATCTTTTGCCCATTGATGACGTAGTCGTCTCGGTCGCGCACGGCGCGGCATTGGAGCGCTGCGAGATCCGATCCGGCATTCGGCTCGGAGAACCCCTGGCACCACGACTCGCCGTCGAGGATCGCTGCGAGGTGCTCCCGCTGCTCGGGGGTTCCGTGTTCCATGATCGTCGCCGCGGCGTGATGCATACCGATGCCACCGAAGCTGGGGATTCCTTCCCGGGCGAGCTCCTGCTTGAGCACCACTTGTTCGGCGGCCGTGAATCCGCCGCCACCGAACTCCTTGGGCCAGTGCGGTGCGAGATAGCCGGCCGCACGAAGCTTTGGCCGGTATTCGTTCATCAGCGCCCTCAACTCGTCGTGCCCGCTCGGCGGGGCGCGGAGCGGTCGGTTGGCCTCGGCCCAGGCGCGCACCCGGCTTCGGAACTCGGACAATGCCGGCGTGTCGAGCACGGGCTCCCCTTCTCTGACCGCGAACGCACATAGCTATAGGTTGGTTGTTGTTCGAAGTTCAAATTCACGCACGGAGGGGTTGAGTGGGCGGGGCGCTGGAAGGCATCCGAGTCGTGGACTTCGGCCACTACATCGCAGGCCCCCTCGCGGCGGTCTTGATGGCCGACAACGGCGCGGAGGTCATCCACGTCGATCCGCCCGCTGGACCGCGGTGGGATACCGCGGCCGACGCGTTCTACAACCGAGGCAAGCAGCGAATCACCCTGGACCTCAAGCGACGCGACGACCTCGACATCGGCCGCCGCCTGATCGAGCGGGCCGACGTCGTCATCGAGAACTTCCGGCCTGGCGCGCTGGACAGGCTCGGCGTCGGCGCCACCGCGATGACGGAGATGAACCCGCGCCTCGTCTACTGCTCGCTGCCGGCGTTCGCGCGCGCGGATCCACGCGTGGACGTCCCAGGCTGGGAAGGCCTGGTCGAGGTCGCGACCGCCGGGTATCGGACGATCGGCGAGCACTGGGACCACACCGGCCGGGCCCACGTCGACGTCGACGATCCTTCCCGTCCTCTGTTCACTGCGATCCCGGTCGCGTCCAACTTCGCCGCCTTCCTCGGCGCAACGTGCACGGTGATGGCGCTCATCGCTCGTGAGCGCACCGGAAGGGGGCAGCGGGTGGAGGTCCCGCTGGCCGAGGCGATGGTCGAGGCCTACAGCATGTTCCTCGCATTGCGCGTCTACCGCGATGCGCCGCCCACGGCGACGTTCCCCATCTCCGACCTGTCGTATCGCTGCGCCGACGGTCGATTCTTCGATTGCACGCCGTACCCGAGGTTCGTGCTCCCGTTCATCGAGGGTGCGGGCGTCGCCGAGGAATGGCAGGCGGCCGGCTTGCTCGATGTCGTGGGCCGGCGGTTCGACCAGCGACAGCAACAACAAACCCAGCAGCGCTTCCGTGAACTGATGCGGACTCGACCGGCGCACGAGTGGGAGGAGCTCGCCCTCAAGCTCCAGCTCCCGTTCGCGATGGTGCGAACGCCCGCAGAGTGGCTCACCCTCCCGCACGCACGCGAGTCGGGCACCGTGGTCCGTCTCGCTGATCCTGGGCTGGGCGACACCTGGATGACCGGACTGGCAGTGCAACTGAGCGCAACTCCCGGCGCGGCACGGCCACGCCATCTCCCGGACAGCGACCGCGAGGCAGTCCTCGCGTACCTCGCTGCACTCCCGATGCGCACACCCCCAGCCGAGCCGGTCGATCCAGTGCTCAGCCGACCGCTCGAAGGGCTCTCGGTGATCGACCTGACACAAGTGGTCGCGGGTCCGACGGCCGGCCGCCTCCTCGCCGACTTCGGCGCCGACGTCGTCAAGATCAACAACCCTCGTCCCAGTGCGACGGATGGGATCGTCGGGCACCTTCATCGCGGAAAGCGCACGATGCTGCTCGACGTGCAACACCCAGCCGGCCAGGCGGTCCTGTGGCGGATGGTTGATGACGCCGACGTCTTCCTCCAGAACTTCGCGATGGGTTCGGCCGAGCGTTACGGCTTCGGCTACGAGCAGGTGCGGGAGCGCAAGCCCGACATCGTCTACGCCTCCGTCAGCGCATTCGCGTACAACGGCTCGTGGGGCCCGCGCCGCGGCTATGAGAACCAGGGCAACGCGGCCACCGGGTTGAGCTTCCGCTATGGCGGCGCGCGGGGTTGGCCGCTGTACCAGCCCCACTTGGTGAACGACGCCGGTACAGGCGTGCTGGGCGCGTTCGCGACGGGGCTCGGGCTGCTCCACCGGTATCGCACCGGTGTCGGCCAGCACGTCGCGACGTCGTTGTCGCAATCGTCGACGCTGCATCAGGCGGCGTACCTGATCGGTTACGAAGGCAAGCGGTGGGACGAGCCGAGTGGGGTTGACGCCCGCGGCTGGAGCGCGGTCCAACGGTTGTACCGCGCATCCGACGACTGGTTCTTCGTCGCCGTGGGGCCGGGCGGGCTCGAGCAGCTGACGCAGGTCGAGGGACTGGAGGACATCGCGAACGATCTCTGGGCGGCTGCCGAACCCGACGGTCCGTTGGCGGTCGCGTTGTCGCGACGCTTCGCGTCGGCGGGGCGCGACGAGTGGATCGAACGGCTGCGGGCCGTTGGCATCGGCGCCCACGAGGTCGTGTCGCTCGACGAGGCTGCTCGGCTTTTGGCCGAGCGCGGGGTCGTGACGTACGAGGTCGGGCCGGCTGGCGACGACGTCCCCACACCCGGTGTCGGGACCTGGTTGTCTGCGACGCCTCCTCGCGCGGGCGCGGACCCGGGTCCCGTGGGGTCACAGGTCGAGGAGATCCTCGGCCAGCTGGGCATGCGGGACCGCATGGACGATCTCCAAAAGCGCGGCGTCATCCGGATCCCGGTGGATCCGCCTGCCCGGCTCGTGTGAGTGGAGCTGACGGGCGCTCGGCGTCGGTCGAGCGGTCCCACCAGACGTAGCACCGCGACGCGTCGTCGCGCTTCGTGTGCAGGTCCCAGTACGCGGGCGCGATGGCGTCGGCATCCGGCCCGTCCTTGCCGATCCACACGCCGATCGGCACGTGGGCGACGTAGACCCCCGTGTCGACCAGTGCCAAGCGCAGGGACTCGGCC
The DNA here is from genome assembly GCA_041166685.1 of Acidimicrobiaceae bacterium. Lineage (GTDB taxonomy): Bacteria > Actinomycetota > Acidimicrobiia > Acidimicrobiales > JACDCH01 > DASUCS01. Next base: position 6,253 of record JBEEGD010000395.1, read on the forward strand.
CAGCTTCGCAAGGCCGCGCCGCCGATGCCCACGTTGCTGATCCACGGACGCGCGTTGACTGCGGAGCCGCCAGTGGTGAACAAGATCGTACCGCGCCCAGCCGCGACCATGTCGGGGAGCACCTGCTGAGTCGCCGCGATTGCGCCGTAGAGGTAGAACTCGATCTGAGGCTGCACGGTCTCGACCGTCAGGTGCAATGCATCGACGCTCTCGACTCCCGGCACCGGGACATGTGGCGCCGGCGAGTACTCCAATACATCGACGATGCCGTAACGCTCCTTGATGGACGCGAACGCCTCTGTGATCGTCGGCCGGTCCATGAGATCGGCGGCGAAGCCGGCGGCCTCGATGCCGAGCTGCTCCAACTGCGCGGCGAGGTCGTCGAGCTTGTCCTGGTTGCGCGACACCAGCGCGACGCGGAAGTCATGCGCGCCGAAGACTTTGGCGATGGACAGCCCCATGCCGGCGCCGGCACCGACGATGGCGATGGTGGGCCGGCCGCGCTGACGCGCGCGCTCAGCGTCCGTTGTGCGTGCCGCCGTTGATGTGGACCGTCTGGCCCGTGACGTAGTTGCCGTCCTCGGAGGCCAGCCAGACGACAGCGCCTCCCACCTCGTCCGGGCGGCCGAGGCGGCCCACGGGGACCGTTGCGCCCATCTGCGCCACGACCTTCGGATCGCCGGCGAACTCCATGAACCCGAGCGCGATCGAGTTGACCGTGACACCGGCGCCCGCGACTTCCAGTCCGACGTGACGCAAAACGCCTTCGATACCGGCCTTGCTGCCGCCGTAGACCGACGCGCCTGCCGTCAGGCCGCGGGATCCTGACGCCGAGGAGATCTGGATGATCCGGCCGAAGCCGCGTTCGCACATGCCGCCCAGCACGGCGTGCATGCAGTACATCGAGCCGTACAGGTTGATGTCGATCCACTCGTGCCAGCGCGTCGGATCGGAGTCCTTGAACTGCGACAGGTTCATGTCCGCCGGCACTCCGGCGTTGTTGACGAGAATGTCGATCGGACCAAGCTCCTGCTCGATCCGCGTGACGCCGGCGCGCACCGCGTCGAGGTCCGTCACGTCGAACGGCACCGCGATCACCTTGCCGCCCGCGGGGTCGATCTGCGCGACCGCCGCCTCCGCTCGGTCCGGGCGCAAGTCGTTCAGCGCCACCGAGCTCCCCGCCGCGGCGAGCCTTCGGGCGATGCCGAGACCTACGCCCTGGCCCGCTCCCGTCACCAATGCGATACGTCCGTCAAGACCCATCGGGTTCTCCTCTCGGTTGGATGTACGCGCTCAGAGAATGACCAACGGATTCACGTTGCAACCCGTGGCCCTTTCGATCCGCAACGGTGCCACGATGAACTGGCCGGTCGCGCTCGAAGCACCTCTCATCGCCGGGACGAGCGAGGAAAAGTCGCAGTTGTCGACGAGGACGAGACCGATCGCCCACAACAGCATGTGTACGCACACCGAAGGCTCCACACCCGGAAGGTTGGCGTCCATGAAGTCCCAGGCGAGCACCGACACGTCGTGCTCGGCGATCCAGCGCGCGCCGGTGTGCCCGACACCGGGCCGCTTCTCTGTGATGGGATCGCCGACGTAGTAGGCCTCGCCCGCCGCTTCGTAGCGATCACGTCCCATGTACAGAAGTAAGGCGTCGCCCGGCTCGAACGTGACGCCGGACGCCTTGATCGCAAGGTCGAGATCCTCGTCGGTGACGGGCTCGTCGGCGCTCACCCAGTCGGTGCCGCGGACCGCAGGGATGTCGGCGAGCACACCCCGGGTGATCAGCCCTTGACTTGCGAAGTCGAAGATGGACGGCCCCTCAGCGTCGTCCACCGACCAGCCGCCGTACCACGTGCGGTCCAGACCCATGTGGTTGAAGCCGTCGAGGTGGGTGTTGTTGTGACCGTGACAGTCGAGCTCGACGTGGTCGCTACTGAAGCACATGACGCCGTACTCGCCCGAGAACACCTCGATTGCAAATGCCGGACGTTCGTCACCGCGTGCGTTGTGGCCCGGTTCGAGCGCACGCGACAGGCTGTACGTCTCGCCCGTCACGACACTTCCCGCCGCCCGCAGACGGGCCGCGGCATCGATCAGGTTGACGCTGCCCAGGCGATCCTTGGGCCCGAAACGCTGACGCGCAGCCAGTTCTCGCAGGCTCGTGAAGTACTCACCCGCAAAAGGATCTGTATCCGTCATCATGCCCCCCTCTTCACCGTCTGGCGACGGCATCGGCTCAGTTGAACATCCCGACGCTGAACGACACGCCCGCTCGACCCGCCCTTCTAGCCCAGCGGCTCGAGCGGCAGCGAGTACACGTGACGGGCGTTCTCGTACACCAACTTCTTCTTGAGATCGTCGCTCGCCCCGGCGAGAGCGCGGTCGAGCGGGCCGCGCACGTCGGGGTACAGGCAGGTCGGATGCGGGAAGTCGGTCTCGAACATCACCCGATCCTCACCGAGCAGCTGGATGTCGCGAAGGATGTCGGTCTCTTCGAACCACCATGAGCAGTAGAAGTTGTGGCTGAAGTATTCCCTCGGACGGCGCTGGACCGGCTTGCGGTCGACGAACCATTGATCGAACTGGTACTCGGCGGCCTCGAGCACGAAGGGCACCCAGCCGACCCCGCTCTCGACCGAGACGAACTTGAGATCGGGGAAGCGATCGAGCAGACCGCTGAACATGCAGTTGATCATGATCTTCGCGTTGTTCATGAACGTGATCACTGAGATCGCCGCCAGCTGCTGCTGGTAGTTCATGTTCAGCCAAGCGCCGTAGTCGTCGCGGTCCGCACCGCCACCCACGTGGAAGTTGACCGGGAGCCTCAACGCCTCGAGCGCCTCCCACAGCGGGAACCAGTAAGGCTCGTTGAGCGCGGGGAGGCCCCAGTCCTCCGGCTTGTCGGTGAGGACGCAACCGGTGAGACCCATCGCACGGCATCGGTCGAGCTCCTTGAGCGCCCCGTCGATGTCCCAGATCGGGAGCACCGCTTGCGGGAAGAGGCGCCGCCCACTCTCCTCCTGAACCTCAGCCGACGCGTCGTTGTAGGCCTGGAGGCAGAACTCCCGGAGCCGGCCGTCGGCGATGTTCATGATCTTGCCGCCGCAGGTGCCGAGGGTGTTCGGGTACTCGATCTGGGCGACGATCCCATGCGAGTCCATGACCTTGAGTCGCTCGGACGGTACGTAGGACGACGCCGAGAACTCGTCATAGGTCTTGAGCGTCATCGCCTCGTACTGCTTGGTGCCGTCGCGCCGGATCACAGAAAGGCCGACGGGGCCGAGGAGCACATCCTCGTCAACGACCCAGTTCTCTCGTCCGTTGACGAGTTCGATGCGCGGCGCTCGCTTCTTGAGGTCGGCCGGTGCCCGGCTCGTCCAGAGGTCGCGGGCCTCGGTCCAATGAGCGTCGACGTCGATGATCGGCAGGTCGACAGCAGGCACTTCAGCGGCTCCTGAAAGGTCGTCGAGTGTCTTCACGCGGCGTCAATCAGTCGCGCAAGGTTGCCGCCCATGACCTTGGCGACCGCGTCCGGCGGCAACTCTTGCAGTCCGTCGACGTACGTGATCGGGTCGGCGATGCCCTCGGGGTGCGGATAGTCCGAGCCGAAGATCACGTTGTCGACGCCGACCAGGTCGATCAACGCGAGCGGGTCGTCCTCATGAAACGGCTGGACGTACACGTTGCGCTTGAACACCTCGACAGGGTCCTCGTCGAACGCCTGCGGCGCGATGCGGTACGCGCGCGCCATGTCGTCGAGGAGCGGGCGGACCCAAAAGCCGCCGTTCTCGATCGGAGCGAGCTTGAGCCGTGGGAAGCGCGAGCACATGCCATGGCCGATTGCGGAGGCAAGGCTGTCGACGACCGGCCGGTGCTCAGCCAGGATCGTGGCGAACCCGGACTTCTCCACGAACGGTGAGAACTCGTCGCCAGGGACACCTTCCCATTCGTTGATGTGGCGCTGGTAGCCGCTGTCGGACACATGCAGACCGACAAGAAGACCGGCATGTTCGACCCGCTCCCAGAACGGATCGAACTCCGGAAGGGCGAACGAGCGAGAGCACCTCAACCCCGGGACCGGAGCCGGCCGCACCATGATGGCGCGGGCGCCGCGTTCGATGACCCACTCGAGCTCGGCGAGGGCTTCGTCGAGGATGGGCAGTGCGATGATCGGCACGGTGAAGATACGACCCTCGTAGTGGTAGGTCCAGTGCTCGTGCATCCACTGATTCAGCGCGTGTACGACGGCGTGCGTGGCCGGCGGGTCGTCGCGAAGGCGTTCTTCGATGAGGCTGCCGAGCGTCGGAAAGACGAGCGCGCGATCAACACCCAACTCGTCCATGAGCTTGATTCGCGGCTCCGGTGCCTGGAAGCCCGGCAGGACTGCGATGGGCTTTCCCATGGTCTCGCGTTTGGTCTTGCGGTCGGGGTTACCGAACTTGAAGTGGTCCTCCTGGGCACCCGGCCTGGCCACCACGTCGAATGTCGGGTTGGGGATGTACTTGCTGATCGTTCCCTTGACCGCGATCTTCGTGCGTCCGTTGACCTGCACGTACTGGATGACGCCGTCGTACTCGCGCGGAAGAAACCGCGTGAGCGCGTCGACCGTCTCATACATGTGGTTGTCGGCGTCGAAGACCGGAAAGTCCAGCTGGCGTGACGGCACGGCGATCCTTCAGGCGGGAGCTAACAGTGGTGTCAATTCTAGACCTTTGTCGTCACTGACGTCGAGTCCGAAATCTAGACGCCGCCCAATATCGGGTCAGGCCGACCAGACGGCAGACTCCCCGGGTGGGAGGGGGATCTCGAAGGCGTTCAACGTGAACGAGACGAGGACGTAGTAGCCGCACAGCGAGACCAGCTCGACCACGCCACGAGGGCCGAACATCGCGAGGGCGTCGTCATACGTCGCACTGGTGACGCGGCCGTCGGCGACCAGCTCTCGCACAATGCCGTAGACCGCGGCCTCGTCGCCGCGGTCGAACGAGGGTGTGGCCCCCACCTCGATCGCCGCGATGACAGCGTCGGAGACGCCGTTTCTGGCGGCCAGGCGGGAGTGGAACCACCACTCGAACTCGGCCTTCCAGTGAGCACCGACCACGAGGATCGCGAGCTCGACGAGGCGCCGGTCGAGTGACGTGCCGAAACGCAGAACCGCGCCGAGCGCACTGAGATGTCCCCCGACCTCAGGTGCGTGCAGCCAGGCGTTGAACGGGCCGACCAGCCCGCCGGCGTCATTGAAGACCTCGGGCCCGCGCACGGCGACCACCGCATCCCACACGCCCTCCGCCTCGTGATCCAGCTCGTCGCGCCGGAGGTACGGAAGGCGGCTCACGTCGACGGGATG
>JBEEGD010000396.1:0-14145 GCA_041166685.1 Acidimicrobiaceae bacterium
CGAACAACCGTGCCTCGGCGGCTCCCTGCCCACGCGCGCCGCCGGTGATCAGCGCGACCTTTCCGTCCAATCTCCCCATGGCCGCGGAACTTACAGGAAGGGCGTCGGGCCTTCCGGGTGCTCGTGCGTGACCTTGAACAAGATCCGGTCGAGGATGAAGAACTTCGCCACCCAGAGCACGCCGAAGCCCATCACGTTCCCGACATTGGCCAGGATCTTGTTGTCGGGATAGCGGTGCTCGAGGACGACGACCGCGATCGTGGACAACAGCAGTCCGAGGAAGGTCATCACCCAGAACGGGACGACCTCGGCGTACAGGCTGCTCTTGCCTCGCTTCTGCCACACCCAGGTGCGACTCATCCAATACGTGGGCAACGTGCTGATCGCGACCGCGGTGACGTTGGCGTAGCCCCAGGGCCACTCGAGGATCGATGCGAAGAAGAAGATCAAGCTCTGGCCCATCACGACGCCGACGACCGACGTCATGGAGTACTTCCAGAATTTCTGCACGATCGGACGCTCGTACAACGCGGCGAGCGGCGCCGGCAACCAGTCGGGCGCCCGCACGCTTCCGGTTCGGGCGCTCGTCATGGAGGGCAGATTAGAAGCTTACGCGGAGTGCTCGAAGACCTCGGCGAGCTCGACGACGCGGGGTTCCAGGTCGATGACGCGTTGTGGCTGAGGTGTCCATCCCGGCACGTCGTCGAGCGAGACGAGACTGCGACCGGGGAAGAAGTTTCGGATCGTGCGCCACAGGATCCAGGCGTCGAGGCGCCAGGACACGTTGCGCACGTAGAAGCGATCGAACTCGGGCGCCTCGCCGATGAGACCTTGGCAGCGATTGCCGATCTGCCACAGACCCGTGCACCCGGGCCGCAAGTGGGTGCGCTCCGTCGCGAACTGATGGTCGAAGGTGCGGTGCAGGTTGGGCATCTCGGGACGAGGACCGACGAGGCTCATTCGGCCGGTCACGACGAGAAAAAGCTGGGGGAGTTCGTCGAGATGGTGCTCGCGGAGGTACCAGCAGAAGGGCGGAGTCTGAATGGCCTGGAGCGCATACTTGTCGGCGTACGGCGGAGCGGAGGACGGCAGGGTCCGCAGCTTCACGAACCGGAAGAGCCGGCCGTCACGACCCACGCGGTCTTGAAGGAAAAACGGCCACGCTCGGAGCTCGATCGCCGAAATGAGCGCCATCAACGCGATGGCCGGGAGCGCGAGCACTCCCAGTACGCATCCGACGACCACGTCGACTGCTCGCTTCATTCCGCTCCGTTCTCCCCAAGATTCAGGCTGGACCCTAGGGGCGCAGGGCGCGCCGAGCCAGCCACAGTGGCGGCGGCGTACCCCCCACGGCCTCCCGTCAATCCCCTCGCCACCTATTTTGGTTCGTCAATTTCGCGCGAAAGTCCTGCTCGAGGGCCATGGGCCACCTCTTGGTACATCCTAGAAGTGGCGGCGCCCATCGGGCCGACGTCGAAGCGTGACAAGGCTTGCCGGGCACCAGCCACGACCCGGTCGCGCAGGGCTGGATCGTGGCGGTACCGCAGGATTGCTGCCCGCAGGGCGGTGGCGTCGTCCACGGGTACGAGCAGCCCCGTCCGTTCATGCTCGACGGTGTCCCGGTTTCCGACCACGTCGGTGAGTACGACGGGAACACCGGCCCGCATCGCCTCGAGCGGCGTGTAGGGACCTCCTTCGAAGCGCGAGGCCAGCACGAAGACGTCGAGTCCGTTGAGTGCGTCGGCGGCACCCTCGAGGTGCTCGACGAGATGAAACCGGTCGCCGAGCCCTGCCGCCTCACGGCGCACCTCGGCGGCGAGCGGGCCCGACCCGACCATCACCACATGGGCGCCGTCCTCTCCCTGCACCACGAGGCGGGCGGCCCTTGCGAAGACCTCGGGTGCCTTCTGCGCGACGAGGCGGGACACCGTTCCGATGACGAAGGCGTCGCGCGGGATGCCGAGGGCCGCCCGTAGCTCGTGCCCACTCGGATGCGGCGATGGCTCGCGGTCGATGCCGTTCGGTATGACCACGAGGCGATCACGCGTCGTGAGCCGCCACTGAAGGGCGAGGTCGCCCTCACTTGGTGAGACCGCGACGAACCGCGAGGTGCGACGAGCGAGCACTCGTTCGATTGTTCGCGCGGCTCGTGCTGTCGCGAGCCCGTTGGCCGTGTACACGACCGGAGTGGAACGGCTCGTGACCAACCGAGCCAGCGCGCCACCGACGGAGCTGTGCCCGTGGACGACGTCGGGTCGAAGCTCGCGTATGAGCCGTCGCAGTGCCACGAAAGCTCGCGCGTTGCGCGGGTGGACCGGCGTGCGGCGCATGTCGATGCGCCGTACCACGCCGCCGGCGCGCTCGATGTCGTCGGCCGCTTGCCGATCAGTGGCCCAACCAACTCGTTCGGATGGGATGGCGACGACATGGTCCACGTGCGGCGCGTGACGTACGAGATCGACGACGTGGCGCGCCGTTCCGCCTTCGAGGGCCTCGAGGACGTGGAGCACGCGTAGTCGGCCGGGCGGGTGGGTCATGGCAGTCCCGTACGGACCTGCGAGCGGGCGTAGATGCGTCGGTCGGCCACTGAAACGGCCAGCTTGGCCGCAGCGCGCACGCTGATCACCGCGGCGAGGCCCGCGCGCACAGGGAGCGGCAGCGTCGGGGCGAAGTACCGGTACATCCCTCGGTGCGAGCTCAGAATCCAGCGGCGTTGCGCTTGGCGGACGCTCACACCTCCCTCGTGCACGATCGTGGCCGAGGGACAGAACCAGACCTCCCATTGTCGTTCTTGCGCGCGCCGGCTCCATTCGATGCCTTCCCAGTCGAGGGGAAAGCGCTCGTCCTGATCGCCGATGTGGACCACCGCCGCGCGTCGCACGAGATAGCAGGCTTCGGCGCCGTGCCCGATCTGACGCTCCTCGTCGTGGCTCCAGCCGTACCACCAGTACCCGTGCGTCGGTGACGCGCTTGCGCGATTCATTCGACGGCCTCTGCGTCCGCGCAGTGCCTCGACGATCGTGGGGAGGTCCCCGGCCGACGGCTGGCCGCTCCCGTCGGGATAGGTGAGCCGCGGCACCGCAAAGCAGCCTTGCGGATGCCGTTCGAGGGTGTCGACGAGTGCGTCGATCGCACCGCTCGTGAAGAGGACGTCGGGGTTGCTGAGGACGATCCACTGACCCGACGTGGCGGCGATTCCCTGGTTGTTCGCGGCGGCGAGCCCGAGGTTCGACTCGTTCAGAATCACCTTCACATCGGGAAAGTGGTGGGCTACCGCAGCCGCGCTGCCGTCGCCGGAAGCGTTGTCGACCACCACCGCGTCCCACTCCGTGCTGGGTGGATGCGCGTGCAACGACGCGAGCGCCGCGAGCAACGCGCCGCGCGCGTTCCAGTTGACGAAGACGATCGAAACGTGGGAATCAGCCATCGGACGCCTCGCGGTATCCACGGGCGGTCTCCGCCGCGATCGCTGCCCATGTCGGAGCCCGCTCAATGCGGGATCGAGCGAGCAGGCGAAGGGCTGCCGCGTGATCTGCGTTGTCGAGCACGGCGCGCACACCGGCGGCGAGACCGTCGGTGGTGGTGCTCTCGCACCACGCCGCTGCGTCGCCGAGTACCTCCGGGAGCGCCCCGACTCGGCCGCACACGACGATCGTGCCAGAGGCCAGTGCTTCGAGCGCTGGCATGCCGAACCCTTCGTACTCGGTTGGATACAGGAAGGCCTCGGCACCCGCGAGCAGCGCGCGCCAGTCGTCATCGTCGACTGCACCAGCGACGAACAGGCCGGGTGCGGGTGCGGGACGCTCTCGGCCGACGACGACCAGGGCAAGGTCGGGATGCGAGCGCCGAACCTCGCGCCACGCCTCGACCGCGCGCGGGAGGTTGCGTCGCGGTGCGCCTCCCATCGCGACGACATACGGGGACTGCACGCCAAGCCGCTCGTGCATCGCACTTCGCATCTCGGGCGACGGCGGATCGCGAAAGCGGTCGTCGACGGTCAGCGGCACCACCATGACTCGATCCGCAGCGACGCGGTAGCGCTCGAGGATCTCGGCCCGCACGTGTTCGCTGTCCGTGAAGATTCGTCCGGCCGTCTTCGCCGCATGGCGCGCCTGAAGACGAAAGGCGAGCCGCCGGCTCGCGGAGAACCACGCCGGATGGGTCTCGAACGTGAGGTCATGCATCGTGACGACCATCGGAACGGACTGGCGGTACGGCAGCCCGTAGAAGGGGCAATGGAACACCCCCGTGAAGCCGCGCAGGTAGCGGGGGGCGGCGAACTGCAGCCAGGCCGCGCCACGACCAGAGAGTGGCGCCCTCAACTTCACGACCTCGCGGGGTGCTGCCGGAGCGGGCTGGCGGGCGTCGGTGAGCACCGTGACGTCGACGTGGTCCCCGAGATGAGGCAGCAGGTTGGCGAGTGCTCGACCGATTCCGCCCATCGGTGACTCCTGCAACGTGCGGCCGTCAAGCGCGACTGCGAGCTTTCCGCTCATCGCTCTGCGACGTGTCGAGTGGCGCGCTCGTACGCGTCGACGGTCGCCGCGGCCGTGTTTGCCCACGAGTACGCGGCGGCGCGCCGGGGTCCGGCGCGCGCGAGCTCGGCCCGCATCCCGTCGTTCGTCAGAAGGTCTCGCAGCGCCCGTGACAGCGCGATTGCATCGCCAGGCGGGACCAGGATTCCGTCGCCGCCGATGATCTCTCGCAGCACCGGAAGATCGGTGGCGACGACCGGGCAACCCGCGACCATGGCTTCGAGGACAGGCAATCCGAAGCCCTCGGCCCGGCTGGGGAAGCACAACGCCAACGCGTCGCGATACAGAGCGCCGAGGGCGTCGTCGTCGACCAGGCCGAGCAGGTGCACTCGGTTGGTGACACCGAGTGACGCGATGAGAGCCGCCACCTCCGCGGTAGCTGCGCCCGCAGGACCGGCGACGACGAGGTCGACGTCGTCGAGCTCGGCGAACGCCCGCACGAGCACATCGAGGCCCTTGCGCGGAACCACCTCGCCGACCGCGAGCAGAAACGGACGCCCTCGATTTGATGGCGGTGCACTCGAGGCCATGTCCGGCCGCACCCCGAGGGGGACGACGACGATCTTGTGTGCGTCGACTCCATGGCGCATCAGCGCATCGGCGGTGGATCGCGAGGACGCCATGATCACCCCGACGTCGTTCAACGCCTGCAGCCTGGTGCGTTGCTGGTGCACCGCCCGGCGAGGGTGCAGCTGCGGGTAGTCGAGAGCGACGAGATCGTGCACGGTGGCCACGACCGGAAGCGCGGACGGCGGAGGAACGAGGTCGAGCGAGTGCACGACCTCGGCTCCGTGGACGAACTGTTCCGCACGGGGCCGGCCGAACAGGCTCCAGGAACGTTGCACGACCCGCAACGGCACGCGCATGCGCCGAGTCCCAGGCGGAGGTTCATGGTGTCCACGCCCGATGGCGAACGGCAGCAACGTCACGCCGGTGGGCTCGAGCGCATGGAACAGCTCGCGCGCGTAACGGGCCGCGCCGGTGGCCCCGGCAATCGTGGGTGTGACGTCTAGCGCGACGCGCATCGGCAGTTAGCGTAAGCAAGCGTGGCGGCACGACCGTGACGCACCGCGTCCTCTGGATCTCGGCCGAGCCGCCCGATGCCAATGGGACCGGTGGTCAGATCCGCCAAGCGCGACTGCTCGACGCTCTCACCAAGCGGTCCGAGGTCCACCTCCTCGTGTACGGACACGTCGAGGATGAGGCCGTTCGCCAACGTGTGGCGAGTGTCGTCGACATCGACGCCGCGCCTCACCCGGTCGTCACTTCGCTGTGGCAGCGCCGGGGACGTGATCTCTTCAACGCGCTCGCCGCCCGCTTCCCGAGTGAGGTGCGCGCGAACCTCGACGCCCGACTCGCCTTGACGGCTGCCCTTCAGAACGCACCTGAGGTCGACGTGGTGCTGGTCGAGCACTTGGGCCTCGCTCCGATTCTGCCCGCCGCGCGGCGTACGCCGTGGGCGATCACGCTGCAGAACATCGCGTCGGAAACGGCCAAGCAGTTGGCGACGGTGACGACGGGACGACGCCAGCGATGGTTGTTCGAGCGAGAGCAGCGCACTGCCGCCGCGTTCGAACGCTGGGTGGTGCAGGCGTACGACACCGTGTTCACCGTGTCGCCTGATGACGCCGCCCTGCTCGATGGCGACCCGCTGGTGGTCCCGAACGGCGTGGACCTTCAGCGGTTTGCACCGTCACCAGTTCCGTCGAATCCGTCGATCGTGTTCACCGGACATCTGGCCTACCTGCCGAACGTCGACGGAGTCACGTGGTTCTGCCGTGAGGTGCTGCCCAGGGTGCGAGAGCAAGTCCCCGCTGCGCACGTGGACATCGTCGGTCGCATTCCTGTTGCAGACGTGCGCGACCTCGCGGGCCCGGCTGTCGACGTGCACGCGGACGTCGAGACGGTCGCGCCATATCTCGCATCGTCGCGGGTCGCAGTGATCCCCCTTCGCTTGGGTTCGGGTACCCGGCTGAAGGCCCTTGAAGCGGGAGCCGCCGGCCGGCCGGTCGTGGGCACGACCGTCGGTCTTGCGGGCGTGCCGTGGCGTGACGGTGTGAGCGCGCTCATTGCTGACGACGCGGACTCGATGGCGCGAGCGATTGTGACCGTGCTGACCGACGACGCAATCGCCAACTCGCTCGCGTCCGAAGGACGAACGCTTGCGGAACAGTTCGACTGGGAGGCCATCGGCGAGCGATTCAGCGACGCCGTCGTGCGCCTCGCGGCAACCTGATTCGAGGTTTTTTCCCTTCAAACGAACACAAAACTGTGTCGCGATGAAGGGGAAAACTCATGTGTCGGCGGCGACGGCGTGGTACACCTCGGCGTGGAGGTCCGCGCAGCGCTCCCAGTCGAACGCAGCGGACCGCTGCAACGCTCGTTCGCCCGCGTCTGCTCGTCGGAGTGGGTCGACGGCGAGCGCGGCGACGGCGTCGATCAGCGCGGCAAGATCGCCGTCAGGCACGAGCTCACCGCCGTCGGCCACGACCTCCGTCAGGGCTGAGTTGGAGTAGGCGATCACGGGTGTGGCGCACGCCATCGCCTCGACGGCCGGGAGGCAGAACCCTTCGGCGCGACTCGTGACGATGAGGCTTGTCGCCTGCTGGTAGAGCGAGACGAGTTCGTCGTCTGGCACCCAGCCGAGCAACTCGATGCGCTCGGAATGCGACGCCGATTGGCGGAGACGTTCGACGGTCGGCTGCACCCACGGGGCGAGCCGGCCGACCACCTTCAGCCGGTGCGAAAGGCCCTTGTCGGCGAGGCCTCCGGCCACCGCGAACGCGTCGTCATATCCCTTGTTCGGGCCGTACTCCGCGACGAGCAACACATAGGGCGGGTCGATGTCGCGGGCGGCGCCGTCCGTTGGCGCGACAAACTGTCGATCAACACCGAGGTGTGCCACATGCACGCGCTTGGGGTCGAGCCCGAGCGTGCGTATCCCTTCGTCTGCGACATGTTGGGAGTCGGTGAGCACCAAGGTGGCGTGTCGCACTCGCTCGCCGAACTTCTGCCAGCGGCGCCGCTCGCCCTCGAAGTCCGAATGGTCGAGCACCAACGGGATGACGTCGTGCAGCGTTTGCACCCACGGTCGATCACAACGGCGAGGAGCGTCATGACCCGGCGAGTGAAAAAGATCGGAGCGGTGCCGGCGGATGTCGAACGGCAATCGGAGGTCGTGCTCGGTGTCGGCAAACCGCCCGGGTGCCCAACGACGAACCGGAATCCCCGCGACCCCATCGGGGACCTCGACCCCCGGCTGGACGAGCGCCACGATCTCGAGGTCCGGACGCGTCGACAGAGGGCGCAAGACACCGCGTAGGTAACGGCCGAAGCCTCTGTACGCACCCGCGCCGCCCAAGGATCGCCCGTCGACGAGCACTCGCACGGTCACCGGGCGTACCTTGTCAGACTCTCGGCTGGAACGTTTCTGTCACGTTCACCCGTATCCAATGGAGCGCTTCGAATCACGTTGAGGATTCTGTGGGTGACGTCGTCGTGGCCGCATGGGACGGGCGGTGACGCCCCGGACGCAGAGGCCGACCTGCTCGCACCCGTCGCGAGTGCGCACGACGTCGAGATCCTGAGCGGCCAGCTACCGCCGGCAGAGGCGTCGCTCGAGGCCGGTGGGCGGCTGGTCCCCGCGACACGAGTGCGATGGCGGTCACGAGTAGGTGCCACCAGCCGCCTGGGCTTTGCGCTTCAGTTGATCCGATCGTGGCCCACGCACGAGCAATGGATCGCTGCACGTCGACAGCGAGCACTTCGGGCGGCGATTCGAAGCCACGAACAACTGCATCACTTCGATCTCGTCGTCCTCTATGGTTCGGAGCTCGCGCCGTTGGTGTCGGTGTGTCGAGCCCCCGCGACGCTCATCGTCGACGAGCTCGAGTCACAACGATGCCGCCACGAAGCTGCGATTTCCGAGACGCGAGCCCGGGCGCTGCGATGGAACCTCGAAGCGAGCCGAGCCCGGTTGTGGGAGCGACGGTGGATGTCACGCTTGGGATCCATCATCGTCGACCAACCTCAGCTCGATGGATGGTTGCAAACGATCGCGGCTCCAGCGGCCGACGCCTCGATCACGGCTGGCGAACCTCCACCTTCGATGGCCGACTCACCCTCGGCCTCGGTCATCCTCTGCACGAGGAATCGGCCAGATCTGCTCCGCCGCGCGGTTCACTCGGTGTCGCTCGCTCTCGCGCGTGGTGCGGAGTTCATCATCGTCGAGCAGGGCGAGCCTGCGGCGGCCGCGCTGTGCAAGGAACTCGAGATCGATGCGGTGGTCGTTCGCGATACCGGCGTGGGCGCGGCGCGCGCTCGCAACATTGGGTCGAGGAGGGCAACCGGCGACGTCCTGTTGTTCACGGACGACGACTGCGAGGTGCCACCTACGTGGGTATCCGATCATCTTGGTGAGTTCTCCGACGAAGAGGTGGTCGCATCGTTCGGAGTCGTCACGGGGCTCAGCCGTCTCCAACCACCAGGAGGGGGGGAGCAGGACACCGATCCGGTGTCTTGGCGAGGCCGGCATCGACGCGGCGCGCTGCCGTGGAACATTGGCCATTCGGCGAACATGGCCGTGCGCCGGTCGGCGTTCGTCGCTGTGGGCGGCTTTGACGAACGGCTTGGTCCGGGGGCGCCTGGTGCGTACATCGGTGAGGACGCCGATCTCATCGTTCGATTGCTCGACAGTGACGGACTTGCAGTTTCGGGTGTGGGCCAGCCGGTCCGTCACGCGGAATGGAGGTCCGATCAGGAGACCGCGAACAACCTCGTCAGCTACGAGCGCGGGTCCGGTGCGTGGATCGGCAAGACCCTTCGATCGAACCGGTCTATCGGCGGCCGATACCTCCGCGACCGGCTGACGCTGCTTCGTGGGTTGCTGTCCCGGCCGGGACTCCGCGACCCGCGACTCGTCGCGTCATCGGTGTCGGCCTTTCTCCGCGGTCTGATCGCGGGCTTCCGCATGGGACCTTGGCCCGCACGCGATCACAACAGCATCGTCCGGTAACGCAGCGCGCCCTCCGCGACGGCCGCGACCTCTGCGACGTCGGTGACGAATCCCATCGGGAGAAGGACGGGATAGTTCCGGGGTCGCCCCTGAAGCGGTTCGATCAACGAGCGGTGAACGATCCATGGAACTGCGAGCGCTGTAGCGAGCGCCCAGCGCCGAGGGTCCCCGGGCCGCGCGGCGAGCTGTCCAAAGCCGATGAGCGCGAGCACTGTCGGTGGATGCGCCGGCGCGAGGAACCATCGGTGGTGAAGTTGCGCGCGGAGGCCAGGATGGCGTTTCACCATGAGTGGCGCGTACCGGCGGCGGCGGCTGTCCTTCAACAAGGCGATCCAGTCGCGCACGACCGTCGTGTGCGCCACGTCGTGCACGACCAATGCGTCTGGCCGCCAGGCGACGGTGGACCCCGCCGCCAACGCGCGCCATCCGAGATCGACGTCCTCTCCGAATGGAAGCGGGAACGATTCGTCGAACCCCCGTAAGCCTTCGAGCACGGCGCGGCGGTAGCCGATGTTGCAGGTCTCGAACAGGCCGCTCTGCTCTTCGATGATCATGGTGCGAGCGAAGGGCCCACGTCCGGGCGCACGTACCGGATCGGGCTGCGTGCAGCCTTGGACGACGTCGGCCGTCGCCAATGCCGTGGCCAGGGTCGCGAGCCACATTGGCGCCGGAGCACAGTCGTCGTCGGTGAAGGCGACCAGAGGTGCCGATGTCATCCTCCAGCCGACGTTGCGACCCCGTGCGGGCCCGCCGTTCGTGGGCGTCTGCGCGATCCGGAGGTCGAGGTCGGAAGTGGCGGCCAGCGCCTGCAGCACGGACCACGTGTCGTCAGTACTGCAATCGTCGACGATGGCCACCTCGAAGGAGTCGACGCCTTGCTGGGCCTCGAGCGCAGCCACGAGACGTGGGAGGCGATCGGCCCGGTTGTACGTGGACACGACCACGGCGATGGTCGGAGTGCGCGTCGCGCGGTTCACGGTGTGTAGAGCTTTTCCAGGTGAGGGGCCAGAGCGTCGTCCCAGTCGTACGCCTGGGCCGTCGCCCGACAGCGCTCGGCGGTCTCACCGTCCCGAGCCAGCGCCAACGCGTGGCGGAGCGCGCCAGCGAGGCTCTCCGCGTCGTCGGGTCGACAGACCGCGCCGGTCTCGGGGGTCACGAACTCTGGAGGCGCCGAGTGGTCTGCGACCACGATCGGTGTGCCACACGCCAACGACTCGATGAGCACCATGCCGAAGGAATCGTGGGTGGACGGCAGCGCGGTGGCCCAGGCCTTGGCGTACCGGTGGACCTGGTCGCCGGGTGAACCCAGCGGAAGCAGCGTCGTGCGTTCGCGGGCCGCAGCGGGCGCGGCGGCGAGCAGCGCAGCTGGATCGCCGGGTCCGCTCAGCCACAGGCGCACATCCGGTTCGTCAGCGGCGAGCAAGGACAGCGCGTCGAGCAACACCGCCAGTCCTTTTCGGGGTTCGTCGAGAAGCGCGGAGAACAGCACCGTGGGTTGCGGTTCGCGATCGGTGCTCGGTCGGAACTCGGAAAGCCGCACCCCGCCCGGAATCAACACTCCGTCTCGGTTGCATTCGTGTCGCAACGCATCCAGCGCAAACTGCGACATGCATCCGTACACGTCGACGTCACGGACGATCCGAAGGCGCGCCGTCTCATCGGGACGACCACTCCACCACGACGGGCTCGGAAGCCCCATCTCGTCGTAGACCGTGCGATGGCGGCGGAAGCGAGCGGCGCGTATCGCCGCGACGGCGTCGTACGGCATCATCGAGTGCACGACGTCGAATCGCCCACGCAGGAGATGTGGGAGGACAGCTCGACCAAACCATCGCTCGTGACTGTCGGCGTCGGCGAACCGGCGGCGCAGTCGTACCGTCGTGACGCGCGCCGTGTCGTCATGCGTCCGCTTGCGTTGGGATCCTGCCGTCAGGATGGTGACGTCGTGGCCGCGCGCTCCCAACGCGCGTGCCGTCTCGACGACGATTCGTTCCGCGCCGCGGCGCACCTCCGGCCACGAGTACGGATGGGTGATGGCGATCCGCAGCGCTACCAGACCTTCCACGGCGCTCGACCGGACGACCACATCGTCTCGAGCAGGTCGCGCTCGCGCGCGGTGTCCATCGGCTGCCAGAACCCTTCGTGCTCATAGGCCGTCAGCTGTCCATCAGCCGCCAGATTGCTCAATGGCTCGCGCTCGAGCATGACGTCGGCATCCGGCGGGATGTACCGGTCGATGGCTTCTCGCTCGAGCACGAGGAAGCCGCCACTGATCGTGCCCGTGCTCGTCTGCGGCTTCTCGACGAACGCCTTCACTTCGTGGCCCTCGATGACGAGTTCCCCGAAGCGTCCCGGCGGGCGCACGGCGGTGATCGTGGCCAGTCGTCCCTGCTCACGGTGGACGCGCACCAGGGCATCGAGATCGACGTTGCCGACGCCGTCGCCATACGTCACGAGTATGGGACCGGTTGTATCGACGAGGCGCGAGGCACGCCGCACGCGCGTGCCGGTCAACGAGTCGCGGCCGGTGTCGACGCACGTGACTCGCCAGCCGTTCTCGTCGTGACGGTTGTGATACTCGATCGACGACGGATCCCCGAGGTCGATCGAGAAATCGGACGTCAGTGCCTCATAGTGCAGGAAGAACTTCCGGATCTCCTCACCGAGCCAGCCGAGCGCCATGACGAAGTCGCGGTGCCCGTAGAACGAGAACGTCTTCATGATGTGCCAGAGAATCGGGCGCTCGCCGATCGTCAGCATCGGCTTCGGCAGCAATGGGTTGGCTTCGCTGATTCGAGTGCCCCGGCCGCCGCACAGGATGATCGCCGGTAGCCCGCGGTCCATGGCCGGAGTGTAGAGATACAGCTGTGACCCGGGTGCTGGCGGTGACGAACTGGTACCCGCCGCATCATTTCGGTGGGTACGAGCTCTCCTGCTTCGACGTGATGAAGCGCTTGGTCGCCCGTGGCCACGATGTCGCGGTGCTCACGAGCGATGAGGTGGTGCCCGGCGCATCCTCCCCCGACGCCGATCATGAGCGGCTCGTGTCACGGACGCTTCGGCTGTACCACCGGCACGACGAGATCTACCGGCCGGGAGTCGGGGAGCGGTTGGCGATCGAGCGTCACAACCAGGCCGCGCTGAAGGACGTGTTGGAGCGCCACCAACCCGATGTCGCTTCGGTGTGGCACATGGGTGCTCTCTCGCTCGGTTTGCTCTCCACGCTGATGGAGCGAGACGTGCCGCAAGTGTTCTCCGTCTGCGACGACTGGCTGTTGTACGGCGAGAAGTTGGATGCGTGGACCGATCTCTTCCGCCACGGCGTACCAAAACAGCTCGCCGGAACGGTGGTGAGTCGGGTGACGGGCGTGCCGTCGCGGGTGGGCGACCTCGGCGCCGCGGGCGCCTTTCTGTTCGTCAGCGAGTTCATTCGGTCGCGAGCCGAGCGGATGTCGCGCTGGACGTTCCCGTGCTCGACGGTCGTGTACAGCGGGATCGAGCGCGCCATCTTCGACGCACAGCCGAGACCGGGCACCTGGTCCGACCGACTCCTGTTCGTCGGTCGGTGGGACCCACGCAAAGGCGCGCACACCGCGATCCGCGCGCTCGAGCACCTCCCCGGGGCCACCTTGCAGTGCTTCGGCCGAGGATCGGAGACGGAGAGGGCCGCGCTCGTCGCGCTCGCGGAGCGGCTGGGGCTTGCTGATCGCGTTGACTTCGCCCAAGTGGATCGTCACGAACTACCGCCGATCTACGCTGCGGCCGACGCCTTCGTGTTCCCCAGCGAGTGGGACGAACCCTTCGGATTGGTTCCGGTGGAGGCCATGGCGTGCGGCACGCCTGTGGTTGCGACGATCCGCGGAGGATCCGCAGAGTTTCTCGTCGACGGCGCCAACTGCGTGCAGTTCGAGGCGGGCGCGGCAGACGATCTCGCGCGCGCCGTCCGGCGAGTTCGCGACGATGCAGCGTTGCGCGACCGAATCGTGGCAGGGGGGTTGGCGCTGGCCGCCGAGCTCGACGTCGAGCGTTTGGCCGACACCTTCGAGCAATGGCACACCTACGCCGCCAGCGGGTTTCAGGTCGAGCGCCCCGCCGATCGGGTTCTGCCATGACGCTTGTTCACGTCGGCATCGTGTCGTGGAACACCGCCGACGATCTCGGCAGATGCCTCGACGCGTTGCCCGCCGCGCTCGAGGGAACGCAGTACACGGTCGCGGTGATCGACAACGCGTCAAGCGACGACAGCGCTGATGTTGCGGCAGCCCACGACGGCGTGGACGTCATTCGCAACGACCACAACGTGGGCTACGCCAGAGCGATGAACCAGGCGCTCGCGCTCGCCCCGAAGGATGCCGAGGTGCTCATCGCGCTGAATCCCGACACCGTCGCACCTACCGGGTCGCTGGTCGAGCTCGCTCGCCGGCTCCTAGCGCACCCGGACGTTGGACTCGTCGCGCCCCGGCTGCTCAACGAGGACGGCAGCCTGCAGCACTCGGTGTACCGCTTCCCCTCGGTCGCGGTTGCGACCTCCGTTTCCATGGCGTCGGAGCGCTCGCTTGCGGGAGGGCGGGGCGAGCGATTCTGGCTCCACGGGTG